>NZ_JOMN01000092.1:0-290 GCF_002153485.1 Acetobacter sp. DmW_043
GTTGTTGAGCTCACCGTTGCCCTGCACGCTGTGTTTGATACGCCTGAGAGCAAGGTCATCTGGGATGTGGGCCACCAGGCCTACCCCCATAAAATTTTGACCGGCCGGCGCGAGCGCATTCGCACCCTGCGTCAGCCTGGC
Source organism: Acetobacter sp. DmW_043 (assembly GCF_002153485.1). Lineage (NCBI taxonomy): Bacteria > Pseudomonadati > Pseudomonadota > Alphaproteobacteria > Acetobacterales > Acetobacteraceae > Acetobacter > Acetobacter sp. DmW_043. The sequence goes on from NZ_JOMN01000092.1 coordinate 142, forward strand.
GGACTTTCAGGCTTTACCAAACGCTCAGAGAGCGAATACGACCCCTTTGGTGCGGCTCACTCCTCCACATCCATTTCTGCGGGTCTGGGCATGGCTGTGGCCCACCATCTGCGCGCTGAGGAAGACCCCTCCTACAAAGAGCGCAATGT
>NZ_JOMN01000093.1:0-811 GCF_002153485.1 Acetobacter sp. DmW_043
CTGGCGACGGGTGGCAACACGATACGACCGCTGCGCTCAGACCTTCATGTCCGCAATCCATATCGCCGCAAGCTTCATCTTCTATCTCAAAGAATGAGTCCTGAGCCTAAATCATCTGCAAAATATTCACGCAGCATAGTCTATGCAGTATTATAGTTTGTTATCCAGCCCAGGACATCAGGCTGAACCTGAGCTGGCGTATACCCCCATACAATACCGAATGTTTCATCCATATCATACGCCATGATGTGCCCGATATTCCCGCCATCCCATGATTCCAGAAACAGATTGTTAATCATGTTGTCCTGAGAGGCTGCCAGCTCAATAAACAGCAGATAGTCAAGCCAGGACTGCTTATTCGCATAGCTTTCAAAATCTGCGAGAGAGGCTTTGCCTGACTGACAATCTGCGATATAGAATACAAGCCTTTCTAAGCCGGCTTCTTTCGGTTTCTTTGGGTAGGAGTAATCCCAGTCTGACGCTGTTATACCCCAGCCATGTAGCCGGGTTTTTGCCAGCCCCCTGATTTTCTGATAGCTGCCCATGTTCTGTAACTTAGCGTATCCCGGATCATTGTCCTGTCCAGAATAATGCCTGAGTAATAAGTGCTACCATAGGCAGGAAATGCCCCGAATGCCTTCAGGTCTATCTTGCTGGTCTGAACCCAGTCACTCATTTTCAGATCAACAGAATTGCCACCTGCATTGGTAATAGCTGAGATTTTCAGGTTTTTCTTTGTGGTATATGCCGATGTCTGCCCCTGTACTGCGAGTGTACAGGAACCTGAGAAAAGGACGGAATCGCCGTATAA
>NZ_JOMN01000094.1:0-558 GCF_002153485.1 Acetobacter sp. DmW_043
AAAAGCGTTTTCATAATTTTATAGCTATCTCATGTATATATCGAAATTATTTTTTACAGTTTTTTCTATTTTCTTCCACTCTGCAACATAGGAGCGACCGTAACTAACTTTAAACCATAGATTTTTATAAAAAAATGTATCAGAACAAGAAGAAAATTCTGTTTTATTATTTTTAGCAGTGCATCTGATAATACGTGATGGATATGGAACTTTATCAATATAGACTTTATGGTTATTATATTTCAGTTGCTAAATTAGTTTATTATTCACCTGCATAATATCTGGTGGGATGCTCTGTTTTGGAATTGACTTCGGCTTAATGAGTTTTATCGGCCCGTCAGGATGAAAACGATCAGACGCTCAGATACAGCAGAAGGAGGTGAGGTTCTGCCGCACCGATGGGATGTTGAACGCACCTTCGGCTGAATGATCCGCTGGCGCAGGCTGGTGAAGGATTATGAGAAACAGATCGACGTGACAGCAGGCATAATCCGCATCACTAGGGCCTGTTAGAACTTAATCCAGTCTGCTGTTGCTGCGATATGGATGACGGCAAGG
>NZ_JOMN01000095.1:0-344 GCF_002153485.1 Acetobacter sp. DmW_043
CATGTTCTGCACGGACCCAAAAACGAGGCGATCCGATGTCTCTGCGGATCAGACTGGCTGCTTCGTGACGCCATGCGCGAGGCAAGACGTGAGGGGCTGACCTATGGTCTGCGCCATATCGCCTTCAATCCTGCGGAACCGATGACGGATGACCAACTGGCAGAATTTGCCAGAAAGATCTGTCACGAATTCCATGGAGACCCGGAGCATATAACGCTGGTCATCCATCAGAAGGACGGGAGCACACACGGGCATCTGCTCCTGCCGGAATGGCAGCAGGACCATATTTTAGACAGTCGTTTTAGCTGGATACGGTTAGAGAAACTGGCAAGACTGGAAGAAAT
>NZ_JOMN01000096.1:0-296 GCF_002153485.1 Acetobacter sp. DmW_043
CACGGAAAGATTTCAGACCATCAGACTGCGCCCAGAGGGCACAGACCAGCTTTTTAAGAGCCGGGAGGTCAGCACCCTGACGCTCCGCCATGCGGTGGGACTGAGAGGTATAGGCAGAACGGGGTTTCTCCTGCGCTGTGGCCGGTATGAGTGCTTTAATCTGCTCAGCCTCACGATTCCTGCCTTCCTGCTCAAGAGCTTTGACAATCGGGCGGTCATGACGTCCGGCGACAGGAGCATGCCCCAGCCTGATTTCTTCCAGTCTTGCCAGTTTCTCTAACCGTATCCAGCTAAAA
>NZ_JOMN01000097.1:0-314 GCF_002153485.1 Acetobacter sp. DmW_043
CGCCAAAAGCCTGAAATCACGAACCAAGCGCATCAACCAACGGTTCTTCGAACCCTCCACCTATTGGATCAACAACTTTCCACTCTTTATTTTTAATATTATAAACAAAAGATGAAACATCATCTATTTTACCAAAAAATATACTTTCCATTATTATTTTCTTTTAATAGTTTGTTTACTTCAATAAAATAATAAATAAAAGATCTATATACTTCTCTTCTTCTACCTGCTATATAGAAATTTAATCCGTTTTCACTAGGGCCTGTTAGAACTTAATCCAGTCTGCTGTTGCTGCGATATGGATGACGGCAAGG
>NZ_JOMN01000098.1:0-417 GCF_002153485.1 Acetobacter sp. DmW_043
CTTCAAAATGCGCTTGAGGTGAGCAAACAGCATTTCGACCTTCTTTCGTTCTCGTCTGGAGACAATATAGGCGTCGGTTAAGGCAATGTCGCGGGCCAGATCACGAGCGCCTTCATGGACGGAGCGCAGGACCTTACGACTGGGCTGATCGGGGCAGCATTTCGGTTTGAGAGTGCATACGTCGCACGCCAGTTTCGACGAACGCTATCGAAGTAGGTTGTCGGGAGGGGCGTTTGGTTGATCCGAGTTGATCTTGCGCCACTGCTGCTTCAGTTCCTGGCCTCCAGGACAGATGTAAAGATCATGCACATGGTCATATGTGAAATCTCGACGTTCGAAAGTCCCGTCCTGCCGGGCAGATTTGTCGAAGACCGGAATGTGAGGTTCTATGCCACGCTCATGAACCAGCCACGCAAG
>NZ_JOMN01000008.1:0-183595 GCF_002153485.1 Acetobacter sp. DmW_043
ACCCCGCCATAGGATTTTTTTCCTGTGGCGGGTTTATTATTGTAAAGTGGCTAGCCCAGCGTTGGCATCACAAATTCAGCCCCTGACCTTACCCCCGCAGGCCAGCGCTGCGTCACAGCTTTAAGCCGCGTAAAGAAACGCACACCCTCCGGACCGTGCATGTGGTGATCACCAAACAGAGAATCTTTCCAGCCGCCAAAAGAATGAAACGCCATAGGAACCGGAAGCGGAACATTCACACCCACCATTCCTACATTGACCCTCTGTGTAAATGTACGTGCGGCATCACCATCGCGGGTAAAAATAGCGGTGCCGTTACCAAACGGACTGTCATTTGTCAGCTTTAGTGCAGCCTCAAAATCTGGCACACGCACAACGCACAACACAGGCCCGAAGATTTCTTCTTTATAAATATCCATCTCAGGTGTCACGTGATCAAACAGCGTGCCACCGGTAAAGAAACCTTTTTCAAACCCTTTGACACTCACATTACGCCCGTCAACGACCAGCGTTGCCCCCTGATCAACACCTGAATTAATGAGCGTTTCGACCCGAGCCTTATGCTGCGCGGTAATAAGAGGCCCCATCTCAGTTCTGGTATTAGTACCCTCACCTATGACAATCGTTTTGACTTTTTTACTCAGCTCTTCAACAAGGCGATCTGCCACAGGCTCAACCGCCACAGCAACAGACACAGCCATACACCGCTCACCTGCCGAGCCATAAGCAGCACCAATCAAAGCATCGACTGTTTTCTCAAGGTCGCAGTCAGGCATAACAACAGCATGATTTTTTGCTCCGCCCAGAGCCTGCACCCGTTTGCCATGAGCGGTACCAGTTGCATAAATATATTTAGCCACCGGGGTCGAACCAACAAAGCTGACAGCGGCAATGCCAGGGTGTTTCAGAATAGCGTTCACCATATCCTTATCACCATGCACAACCTGAAACACACCATCAGGCAAGCCAGCCTCTTTAAAAAGATCAGCCAGAAAAACGGAAGCTGACGGGTCACGCTCTGAAGGTTTAAGAATAAAGCAGTTGCCCGTCGCAAGTGCGAGCGGGGCCATCCACAACGGCACCATAACCGGAAAATTGAAGGGAGTGATCCCTGCGGCAATCCCCAGAGGCTGACGCATGGTCCAGGCGTCAATGCCACGGCTGACCTGCCCGGTATACTCCCCTTTTAATAGCTCAGGCACGCCGGTTGCAAACTCTACAACCTCAAGCCCGCGCATGATCTCGCCTTTGGCATCTGAGAGCGTTTTGCCATGCTCAGCAGTGATAACAGCTGCAAATTTCTCAATATGTTTTTCAAGCAGGTCACGGGCTCTGAACAGAATACGCGCTCTTGTGAGCGGCGGTGTATCTGCCCAGGCCGGAAAAGCCGCCTGTGCAGCAGCTACAGCGACATCCAGATCATCGGCGGTGCCAAGCACAACTTTATTCAAACGCTCACCCGTTGCAGGGTTGATAATATCACTATGGTTTTTATTCTGTCCCGGCGTGTGCTGCCCGTTAATGACATGGGGTACAATATTCATTATTTTATGCCTTATTGTTGTTTTTATGAATTTCGAATGGATGCTCTTCAGCGCCATATGGCCTCATAAAGGCGCGATATCTCGCTGTGGTCCGGAACGCGCGGGTTATTAGCGGGAGAGCCTGAGGCCAGAGCCTGTTCAGCCATCTGAGGGATCAGAGCATACCAGCGTTCTTTATCAATGCCGCAGGCTGCTGGTGCAGGCACATCCAGCTCCTGGCTTATAGCTCGCAATGCGTTAACGAGCGCTGTGCAGGCCGCTGTCTCATCTGCAGAAGAAGATGCAATACCCATAATTTTCGCGCAGGCTGCATAACGCTCTGGTGCACCACTACATGACCAGGCTGTGATCTCTGGCAAAAGCATCGCATTGGAGAGACCATGCGCCACGTGAAAATGTGCACCTATGGGGCGGCTCATACCATGCACTAAAGCAACAGAGGCATTAGAAAACGCCATACCTGCCTCAAAAGCTCCCTGCATCATCTGCTCTCTGGCATGGTGATTGCCAGGATCAGAGCAGGCCACAGGCAGAGCGTGCCAGATACGTCTCATCGCCGAGAGAGCAAGACCATCTGTAAAGGCTGAGGCACGTTGTGAGACATAAGCCTCTATCGCATGTGTCAGAGCATCAAGCCCTGTATCTGCTGTCAGGCGGCGCGGCATTGTCAGCGTAAGTTCATAGTCAACGATGGCAATGCGCGGCAGATAGGCATAACCGGAGCAGAGCATTTTCTCGTCGGTTTTTTCGTCTGTTATCACCGTGACTTTTGTAGCCTCTGACCCTGTCCCTGCTGTAGTCGGAATGGCAATAACCGGTAAACCGGGTTCATTTTGAATATGTGGCACTTTGAGTGCCGCAGGTGAGCTACCGTGTCTGGCAAGTACAGCAACCATCTTGGCGGTATCAATCGGGCTGCCACCACCCAGGCCAATAACACAGTCATAATGACCTGATTTGAGTGCTTTAAGAGCATTATAAACCGAAGTGACTGTCGGGTCTGGCACAGCGTCACCAAATGAGCCGGCACAGATGCCCTGCTGCTCAAGGCAGGTCACCACACGCCCGAGCACCCCGGTTTTAACCATGAACTGGTCAGTAATAATAAAGGGGGCGTTCAGACCAGCCTGCTGCAGAGCGGCTGGCAACTCATTCAGAGCGCCTCCCCCGATACGCACGAGCGAAGGTAAAAAAAGAGCTGTCATACGTTTGCTCCTGGCGGAAAGGTTACACCCGGGGGTGTTCCTTTCTCTTTTTTGTTTTCTTATGCTGACTATCAGGGTGCAAAATAACTACGAAGAAAACCTGGTATTTTTCTGCATCCCCTGTGTGTTTTTGCACAGAGGCCATAAAACCAAAGGAGCAAAACGCTATGAAACGCGGCCTGGACTGGAGAAATCTGCAGTTTTTTCTTGCTGTCGCCCGCTCCGGGTCACTGTCAGAAGCAGGCCGTTTAATGGGCGTTGATCACGTAACTGTGGCCAGGCACATTACCTCACTTGAAGAATCTGTCGGGAAAATACTGTTCGAACGGCACCAGCGCGGTTACGCCCTGACACGATATGGCGAAGACCTGCTTGCTGTAGCAGAAGAAATTGACCAGAAAGCACTTCAGATTCCACAGGCTAACAGCCCTGCCAGCGGGCTTGCCGGTATAGTACGCATCAGCTCACTTGAGGGGTTCTCAAACTTCTTTCTTGCCCGGCGTATCGCAAGCCTGTTGAGCAGCCACCCGACATTAACTGTCGAACTTCTGACTATTCAACAGATTATTGCGCTCTCCCGCCGGCAGGCTGACATTGCTGTTACGGTCACTCCATCCTCTGACAACCGTTTTATCTGCGAGAAACTCACAGCCTATATCCTCGGCATTTATGCAACCAGAGATTATCTCTCACGTGAAAAACCTATCAGAAAGCCATCTGATATCTCTGACCATCTTTTTGCAGGCTATGTTGATGAGATGATTTTTATGCGTGAGCTTGACTACCTGGAGGAGCTGGGTGTTTCACGTCGCATGGTACGTATTCAGAACTCAAGCGTGCAGGCACAGATGGCCGCTGTACGCTCGGGCGTTTGCCTGTCTGCCCTGCCCGCCTTTGTGGCAGCAGGCTGCCCGGATCTGATAAGAGTTTTACCAGATGAGCTTAAAATACAGCGACATTACTGGCTTAATCTGCGGGCAGACGAACAAAGCGTGCCTCGTATAAAATATCTTTGTGATTTTATACGTCAGGAAGTTGAAAAAGAAAAAGAGTGCTTTCTTTCCTGATGAAAGAGAGAAACCACTTTATTTTCCTGATATGGTGGGCGCACAAGGGCTCGAACCTTGGACCCGCTGATTAAGAGTCAGCTGCTCTACCAACTGAGCTATGCGCCCTCACAGTATTTAACTGTAAGTGGAGAATTTTTTATCATTCTCCCCTGCCAAATACAAGACAGAAATTCAGGCCTTGAGCAACGCCAGAACAGCATCCAGCTGATCAAGACTTTTATAATGGATCTCCAGTGAGCCTTTTTTCTGACCGTCAAAATTGACCGTCACATTAAGGCCAAGACGATGAGCAAGATCGCGCTCAAGAGCTACAATCTCCGGATTTTTTTCTTTTTTTTCCGGCTTTTTCGCAGATGGCTTATCCCCCTGCTCAAGAACAGCCTGAACATAAGCCTCGGTCTGTCTTACTGAGAGCGCTTTTTCAAGCACATATTCCGCCCCGGCAGCTGGGTCAGGGTGTGTCAGCAAGGCCCTGGCATGACCAGCTGAAAGAACACCACCGCCAACCTTTTTTCTGACCAGTTCAGGTAAGCGCAGCAGGCGTAGTGTATTAGCAATATGAGGGCGAGATTTGCCAATAGCCAGCGCAAGTTCATCCTGCGTCAGACTATAATCCTCTATAAGGCGGCTAAAACCCTCAGCTTCTTCAATCGGGTTCAGATCTGCACGCTGCAGGTTTTCGACCAGAGCTGCAGCCATTGCGCTGACAGCATCAAGGTCGCGCACATGAACCGGTACGGTATGACATTGCGCCAGTTGTGCTGCACGCCAGCGACGCTCACCCGCGACAATCTGATAATAACCCTCTTTATCAGGGTTAGGCCTGACCAGAATGGGCTGAAGAATACCACGCAGACGAATAGATTCAGCAAGCTCCTGCAGGGCATCTGGATCGATATGCTGGCGTGGCTGAAAAGGGCCAGGCTCAAGCATTTCTACCGGCAACACACTTGCCGGGGCAGACACGACAGGAGCTGCGTTTTGTTGTGCCACTGCCTCGCCTTCAGAACGCGTCATAACCGGAGGGGCTGTATCACCTAAAAGAGCTGCAAGGCCACGCCCAAGTTTAGGACGCATCTGAGGTTTACGAGACATTATTATGCCGTCCTTTTACTAACTTCCGCAGCCAGAGCACGATAAGATGCTGCACCACTCGCTTTTGGGTCATAAATCATCACAGGCTGACCATAACTCTGCGCTTCTGAAATGCGAATGTTACGCGGAATTACAGTTTCAAGAACATCATCACCAAAGAAGCTACGGGCGTCAGCACCGACCAGCTCAGAGAGATTATTACGACGGTCATACATTGTCAGCACAATGCCGGTTATACGCAGGTCAGGATTCAGTTTTTTCTGAACACGATCAATCGTTTTAACCAGGTGCCCCAGCCCTTCGAGTGCGAAAAATTCACACTGCAATGGCGCCAGAACACCATTAGCGGCAACCAGAGCATTAAGTGTCAGCAGGCTGAGGCTCGGTGGGCAGTCAATAATAATATAGTCCATCTGCCCGGTCAGGGGCTGCACAGCAGACATCAGACGATTTTCACGCTCGTCCGCATCAACCAGTTCAATTTCAGCACCGACCAGCTCAGTGTTAGCTGCAATCACTGACAGACCTTCAATCTCTGTAGACTGTAGCAATTCTTCAGCGGGCTTTTCATGCATCAGCAGTGTGTAAGCTCCCCCCTGCCGGGCGTCATATCCAACACCCAGCCCCGTTGAAGCGTTACCCTGTGGGTCCATATCAATCAGAACGACTTTTTTGCCCGCCTCAGCCAGAGCTGCAGCCAGGTTAATGGCGGTTGTGGTTTTACCAACACCACCCTTCTGATTTGCAACGGCCAGAATGAAGCATTTGCCGTTTTTTTTGTTCATATCAGACACGTTTAAGATTGCTCACTTCCAAAATCAATCCGTCATGCCCTGTCATACCAGGGTGACAGCGAATAGTCATCTGCCAGAACGTCTCAGCATCTTTAATTTCATTGATAGCGTTCTGACCTTTAAGAAAAACTGCCCGGCCTTCTTTTTTTAAAAGTGGCGCTGTCCACTCAAGCAACTTTGGCAGTGCAGCAAGGGCGCGGGCTGTCACCACATCTGCCGGGGCAATATCCACTTTCTCAATACGTTCAGCCAGCACCGTAACCGGAGCTTCGGTCAGGCGGGCAGCTTCACGCAGGAAAACTGCTTTGCGCTGATCAGACTCAACAAGCGTTGCCGGAATACCGGTTGCAATCGCGGCAACGATACCCGGAAAGCCACCCCCTGAGCCCAGATCTGTAAAACTTTGCGCTCCGGCAAGCAGAGGCACAATCTGCAGACTATCCTGCACATGCCGCTCCCACACCTGATGGATATCTTTGGGTGAGACCAGGTTAATACGCGGGTTCCACTTCAGCAAAAGCTCGACAAAACACTTCAGGCGTTCTTCTGTTTCACGTGAAACAGAGATGCTGTTACCAGACTTCATGATGCTGCCACGCGCTGACGAACGTGAACAAGCAACGCCACAAGAGCGGAGGGTGTCATACCCGGGATTCTCTGAGCAGCACTAAAGCTCTCCGGGCGAGCCTGTTCAAGACGCTCTTTCATTTCTGCACTCAGGCCACCAATAGCACCAAAATCCATCTGTGCAGGAAAGCGTATTTCACCATCAGCTTCAAGCTGCTTAATTTCCCGCTTCTGCCTGACCAGATAACCTTTATAACGGGCTTCGGTACGAACATGCTGAAATGCTCTTGGCGGCACCGTCGCCAGCCAGGGCGCTAACTTTTCAACCACATCCTCATCCGTGCCGTAACCAAGAACATCCAGCAATGTTCTGCGCCGTCCATCCTGCGCCACTCTGACGCCTGACTGTGCAAGAATGTGAGCAGGCCAGCTTTCCTGCTCTGCACGCAGGGTCAGTTCATTAATGGCCTTACAGTCACTTTCAAACACAGCCTGACGTTCAGCACCAACACACCCCCACTCCACACCGGTGCGGGTCAGGCGCATGTCAGCATTATCTGCACGTAAGGTCAGACGATACTCAGCACGCGATGTAAACATACGATATGGCTCACTGACACCCTGTGTCGTCAGGTCATCAATCATCACACCAATATATGCTTTACCACGATCAAGCGTAACCGCAGCCTGCCCGCCAGCTTTGCGCGCCGCGTTTACTCCAGCCAGCAGACCCTGAGCACCGGCTTCTTCATAGCCTGTTGTTCCGTTGATCTGCCCGGCAAGGAACAGATTAGGGCATTTTCTCAACTCAAGAGAGGTCGTCAGCTCACGCGGGTCTACATAATCATACTCAACCGCATAACCAGGCTGTACGATCACCGCACGCTCAAGACCAGGAATTGTGTGAATCATCTCCTCCTGCACATCGGCAGGAAGACTGGTTGAAATACCATTAGGGTAAACAAGATGCCCGCCTTCATGATCGGGCAAGGCTTCCGGTTCAAGAAAAATCTGATGGCTGTTTTTTTCAGAAAATCTGACAACCTTATCCTCAATTGACGGACAGTAACGCGGCCCCTTACCTGAAATAGCACCACCATAAACGGCTGAAAGATGCAGATGTTTATTAATAATCGCGTGTGTTTTTTCAGTCGTAGCCGTGATCGCACAAACCATCTGAGGGTTTGTAATGGACTGCGTCAGACGACTGAAGCATTCTGGTGTTTCATCACCTTTATCTTCAGCCAGAGCCGCCCAGTCGATTGAACTCCGCAACAGGCGGGCCGGGGTACCTGTCTTGAGCCGGCTGATTGCCAACCCAAGGTTCCTCAGCCGTTCAGACAGAGCCACTGAAGGTTTTTCACCTGTACGGCCAGCAGGCTCTGAGTGATGACCAATATGAATAACACCACCAAGAAACGTGCCTGTAGTCAGCACGACAGCACCCGCATCATAACGTGTACCATCTTCACAGATCACACCTGTCACTTCACCCCGTTCATTGGTCAGGAGGTCGCCGGCGGCACCTTCTCTGCACTCAAGACCCGAAGTTTCAGCCAGAAGCTCCTGGATAGCCTGACGATATAAAAAACGATCAGCCTGAGCCCGCGGCCCCTGCACAGCAGGCCCCTTGGAGCGGTTAAGCAATTTGAAATGAATGCCCGCACGGTCAGCAGCACGTGCCATAATACCATCAAGCGCATCAATCTCACGCACCAGATGCCCTTTACCGATACCTCCGATAGCGGGGTTGCACGACATGGCACCAACCGTGCTTTTTTTATGGGTCAGCAACAGTGTATGCGCACCACACCGTGCAGCAGCCGCGGCAGCTTCACAGCCAGCATGCCCACCACCAACAACAATCACATCATAACGCTGAGTCACCACATCAGGCCTTTTTCACCGCAGTTATTTTCCAATACAAAACTGCCCAAATATCGCATCAAGCACATCTTCAACTCCAACCAGACCTGTAATACGGCCCAGAGCACGCATAGCAAGCCGAATTTCTTCACCCCGCAGCTCCGGCCACTGCTGCTCAAGCGCTGCAGCCAGACTCTGCTGTGCCTCCTGCACACCAGCACGATGCCGGGCACGCGTCAGCAACGGGGCACTCCCTGGCAGGCGGGCTGTCAGGCTTTCAACCTTACGCTCCAGAACATGCCGCAGGGCCTTCAACCCCTCTCCTGTTTTCAGACTGACGGGGATCACTTCATGCTCATGAACCTCTGAGGGAACCGGGCTCAGATCAGCTTTATTCCCTATCAGTATGGCATCAGGAAAAACCTCTTCCGGTATAGTCGCTCCGGGGAACATCTGCAAAACACAATCTGCATGTTTCACGTGAAACAGTGCCCGCCTGACCCCTTCAGCCTCAATAATATCCTCAGTTTCACGCAAACCAGCTGTATCGATAAAAGTCACGCGCACACCTGCCAGTGTGCCCCCGACCTCAATCGCGTCACGCGTTGTGCCCTCTACTGAAGAAACAATCGCTGCATCGCGTTCAGCCAGCCAGTTAAGCAGGCTGGATTTGCCTGCATTAGGTGGCCCGGCAATAGCAAACACGACACCCCGACGAATACGCTCCCCTTTTTCACCATCCTGCAAATGGCTTTGCATTTCTGCAATCAGGTTACTGATCTCATCTGTTAATTTCTGCTCTGTTTCCTGTGGCAGATTCTCATCAGGAAAATCAATAAGCGCTTCCTGATAAGCCAGGATGTATTTCAGACGTTCGCGCCAGTTCTGATACAATTTGCTCAAAGCGCCATCTGACTGCGCCAGAGCCAGTTTACGCTGACTTTCTGTTTCAGCGGCTATAAGGTCAGCAATCCCCTCCGCCTCGACCAGATCCATCCGTCCGTTAGTAAACGCTCTGCGTGTAAATTCACCCGGCTCGGCAGGTCTTGCACCACTCTGCACAAGGGCTTCAGCTACCGCACTGATAATAGCAGGCCCGGCATGAAGATGAAGCTCAAACCCATCCTCCCCGGTATAACTCTCCGGGCCAGGAAACCAGAGTACAACAGCTTCATCTAGCAGGTTATCCTTCACAGCGCTGTCACGCCAGACACGCCGCAACACAGCGCGCCTGGGTGCCGGCAACGTGCCGCATAACTGCTGAAGCAAAACAGCACTCCCTGCCCCGCTGACACGCATAACCGCTATAGCTGCACGCTCAAGCCCTGTAGACAGAGCAAAAATGGTTTCGTTATGCTGATAAGCCATATTTTGCTTCATCCTCTTCTACAGGCCCGTCACTGCACCGTTCATCTATTCCGGAAGCCAAAAAAGCAACATAAAATCTGACCAGACGGTATAAGATACCCAATAAATACTCTGCCTTACAGGCCTCGCTCCGTCTTACACAGGATATCTCTGATGCCTCAGCTCTCTCTTCACTCCCCCCTTGGGCCACTCACCCTCACTGAGGAGGATGGTAAGCTTATCTCTCTCGACTGGGGGTGGGGTCGTGACCAGACTGAAAACCCACAGCTCTGCGAAGCACGTGACTGGCTTGATCAGTGGTTTGATGACCCGAAAACAGCAAAGCCCTTCCCGTTGCCTCTGGAACCTTTTGGCACCGTATATCAGAAGAAAATATGGGCTGCGTTATGTGATATCCCGGTCGGAACAGTCATAACCTATAAAGAACTGGCAGAGCGTGCCGGTGGTAGCCCGCGCTCTGCCGGACAGGCTGTGGGGCGCAACCCCATTCCTATTCTTATTCCCTGCCATCGTATCGTTAGTTCAACGCATCCAGGAGGCTATTCAGGGGATGGTGGCATTGATGATAAACTCTGGCTCCTGGAACTTGAAGAGGCTACCCTCCCCTTTGCTAAAAAATAAAATCTCTCTTTAGCGTGGCACACAGCTCTCCGTCATTGAGTTGAAAACGCGCCCTGCACTGCACCTGACAACATCTGATGGGGCAGCATAAGCCGGAGGCGCATAGGTTGAGGCCGCGGGCGCAGGGCTGCCCGCATAATAATCCGGCGTCGCGTAGTAGCTCTGATCAGCATAATAAGAGCTGTCTGCCACCGGCATAGCAGATGCCGCGACCAGCCCTCCGGCAACCAGCCCTACAGCGGAACCGACAAGAAACGGCGTTTGCCAGCCCCAGCCCCAACCCCAGCCGGGGCCACCCCAGCCCCAGCCAGGACCAACCCAGCTCCAGCCATAACCACCACCCCAGCCAGGGCCTCCCCAGCCGGGACCACCCCATCGAGGACCACCCCAGCCAGGGCCGGGGCCTCCCCACCGGGGACCACCGCCGTGAAAACCTCCGCCTGGACCACCACCGTGAAAACCTCCACCAGGACCACCACCGTGAAAACCTCCACCAGGGCCACCACCATGAAAACCTCCGCCAGGGCCACCACCGTGAAAACCTCCACCAGGGCCACCACCGTGAAAACCTCCGCCAGGGCCACCACCGTGAAAGCCTCCGCCAGGGCCACCACCTGGATGTGCAGAAGCACAAACCAGCGGCATAGCAGACGATGTCAGCAACACCAGAGAGGCCATTATATTTTTAAAAATGACTTTTTTACCCATGTCCTGCTCCTGTTCGTCTGCCATGGAAAACCATATTTTTCAGAAATAAGAAGGCAATCTCATGGCGCTGATAAGGCGGGTTACCTTCACCCCGTTCCCCCGCAAAAACTCTAAAACGCATTGACAACATCATTTATTGCGTACTAGCCAGGAGGAGATGGACTCTGCGGGTCTTCTCCTGTGCAGACCATATTTCTGAGTGTCTGCTCTGCTCAGAAAAACGTCAATCCAAAGGCAACTGCTTCATGACGCACACCGCACCAGAGAAGATGCTGGCAGCCTGTTTTTCACGTAACGTCACAACAGCTGGCCGGCAGACTATTGTGCAGGGAGACTGCCTGAAACAGATTAAACGCCTGCCCGATGCCTGTGCTGATATCATCATTACCTCACCGCCTTATAATATTGGCCTGAGCTACAACTCATATGATGACACAATGCCCCGCCTTCAATACCTTAAATGGCTGGCACGACTGAGCGAGCAGCTTGATCGTATTTTAAAAGAAGATGGATCGTTTTTTCTCAATGTCGGCGGCACCGGTGCAGATCCGTGGCTTACCCACGAAATTGCCTCAGCTTTCAGGCATGAGTTTATTCTGCAAAATAACATTATATGGGTAAAGTCGATCAGCATTGATGAAGAAAGTTTTGGCCATTTTAAACCAATTAACAGCCCACGCTTTCTCAACAATAATTATGAGCATATTTTTCATTTTACAAAAACCGGCACAAATACAATAGACCGCCTGGCAGTTGGCGTGCCTTTTAAAGATAAATCTAACATTTCCCGCTGGGGTCATACGCGCGATAAACGCTGCGCAGGGAATGTGTGGCACATCCCTTACAAAACAGTCCTCTCAAAAACACAGAAATTTAATCACCCGGCAAGTTTCCCTGAAGAATTACCCATACGCTGCATGAAACTGCACGGAGGGGACAATCTTACCGTTATTGATCCCTTCCTGGGATCTGGCACGACACTTGCCGCAGCTGAACAGCTGGGCCACTACGGCACAGGTTTTGAGATTGATGCCGATTATATTGAAACCTGCGTTGCGCGCATAAACACAATAGCAGAGAGCCGGAGGGCTGGTATGCCGGTCAGAAAACTCAGCCGGCGCCAGCAAATCATACAAAAAAATAGCAGGGGATAATTTTACCCCCTGCTCTGCTGGCCACACACCTTTAATCAGGCAACTCTTACCTGAATATGATGCTTTTTGCCTGACGAGAGGCGAATTGCGCCATCAACTGTATCCTGATGCGTAATCAGCTGATTTTCATCTTTCACAGCAACCATGTTAACCCGTGCACCACCACCGCGAATTAAACGGCGGGCTTCACCGTTGGTTTTAACAAGACCAGATTCAGCAAGCAGGCGGAAAACAGGAATACCCTCTGTCAGATCAGCTTCAGAGACCGTGTAGACGGGCAGATCATCTGCAACAAGCTGACCCTCCTCAAAAGTCTTACGTGCAGCCTCAGCCGCAGCCTCGGCAGCCTCACGGCCATGACACAGTGCCGTTGCCTCTGTTGCCAGAATTTTCTTGGCTTCGTTAATGTCTGCGCCCTCAAACGCAGCCAGACGCTCACACTCATCCAGAGGCAGTTCGGTAAAGAGGCGCAGAAAGCGACCTGTGTCAGCATCTTCCACATTACGCCAGAACTGCCAGTAATCGAACACCGGTAAACGCGCCTCTGACAGCCAGACGGCACCGTTCGCTGTTTTACCCATTTTAGCACCGGAGGACGTGGTCAGCAGCGGTGTTGTCAGCCCCATGACCTGCGTCTGGTCTGTACGGCGCACCAGATCAACACCTGAGACAATATTACCCCACTGGTCTGATCCGCCAAGCTGCAGGGTCACACCATGACGACGGTTGAGTTCACGGAAATCATATGACTGAAGGATCGAGTAATTAAACTCAAGGAAAGTCAGCCCCTGATCGCGGTCGAGACGATTTTTAACTGAGTCAAATGCGAGCATACGATTAATCGAGAAATGCACTCCGACATCACGTAGCAGGTCGATATAAGCCAGCTTATCAAGCCAGTCTGCATTATTGACCAGCCTGACATCAGACGTATTTTCACCAAAGCGAAGAAACTGCCGCAGACACCCCTCAATACCGGCAAGATTGGACTGAATGATGTCCTCTGTCATCAGTCTGCGTGCTTCTTCACGGAAAGACGGATCACCAATACGGGCTGTACCACCACCCACCAGCGCCACAGGCCTGTGGCCATGTTTTTGCAGCAAACGCAGCATCATAATCTGAATAAGGCTGCCCACATGCAGGCTGTCAGCTGTGGGGTCAAACCCTATATACGCAGCCACAGGCCCCTTTGCCATGGCTTCATCAAGTGCCTGCGGGTCTGTGCACTGGAAAATAAAACCCCGAGCCGAAGCTTCCTGCATAAAAGAGCTGCTATAGCCGTTCTCAACCATTGTCTTACCTTATTCTGTCGCGCTGCATCATGCTGATATTAACAAACCATGCCCTGGCCAGGCCTATGGCTGTGTCAGTTATCAGGCTGTACCACCTACTGTAAGCCCCGTCATTTTCAGGGTTGGCTGCCCTACACCTACAGGAACCCCCTGCCCGGCTTTTCCACAGACACCAATGCCAGGATCAAGCGCCATATCACTGCCGATCATAGAAACCTGTCTCATAGCCTCAGCACCGCTGCCAATCAGTGTTGCCCCCTTAACGGGTGCAGTTACTTTACCATCTTCGATCAGATATGCCTCAGATGCTGAGAAAACAAATTTTCCTGACGTTATATCAACCTGCCCGCCACCAAAATGAACGGCATACAGACCACGCTTCACCGAACGGATCATGTCATCAACTGAAGCCTGGCCTGGCATCATAATCGTATTGGTCATACGTGGCAGAGGCACGTGTGCATAAGACTGACGACGACCATTACCCGTCGGAGCCATATTCATGAGACGAGCATTCTGACGGTCCTGGAGGTAGCCTGTGAGAATCCCATCCTCGATAAGCACCGTGCGGCCGGCTGGTGTGCCCTCATCGTCGATAGTCAGGCTGCCGCGCCGGTCAGGAAGTGAACCATCATCAATAACTGTAACACCGGGAGCTGCGATCTGCTTACCCATCATGCCGGCGAAAGCGGATGTACCTTTACGGTTAAAATCACCTTCAAGACCATGGCCCACAGCTTCATGCAGCAAAATGCCAGGCCAGCCAGCACCAAGAACAACCTCCATCTCTCCGGCCGGAGCCGGACGCGCATCAAGAGCGACCAGCGCCTGCCTCAGAGCTTCGTCAGCAGCAGACTGCCATGTTTCAGACTCCAGCAGGCGATTGATCTCATAACGCCCTCCCAGACCATGGCTACCACTTTCACGTTTGCCATTCTGCTCTGCGACAACAGAAACATTCAGCCGCACCAGCGGGCGTAAATCAGCCACACGTGAACCATCAGCACGTATAATCTGCACGGCCTGCCATTCACCTGACAATGAGGCCATAACCTGCACTACGCGGCTATCCTTACCACGGGCATAGGCATCAATCTGTGACAAAAGCCCTGAGCGGGCTGCAAAATCGCTCTCACCTAGCGGATTAGCGTCGGTATAGAGGCGTGTATTGGTTGAACGTGGAGGCAGGGCCATAACCCCTGACCGCCCTGCCCTGACCGCAGATACCGTTTCAGCTGCCCGTTTCAGTGCTGTCTTACTCAGGTCATCTGAGTGAGCAAAACCGGTTTCCTCCCCCAGAACAGAGCGCAAACCAAAGCCACAACTGGTATTAAAAGACGCTGAGCGGATCACTCCGTCATCAAGCGAAATGCTTTCACTTTCACGATACTCAAGAAACAATTCACCATCATCCATACCATCCAAGGCAGAATGAGTCAGACTTTCGGCCTCATTCTGTGCCAGAAGGGCCTCCGGACGCCTGAAAAACAGATCATCTGTAACAGCAAGAGCTCCGGGGCTTGAAGAATGAGACGACATGATTAACACTCCTGAATAAGGATCGTAACGACACACTGTAAAGCATCACTGATTACGAAAAAATATAGCGCGTGCAGGGGGAACATTAAACCCTTCCAAACTCTGCCCGTTTTACTCCAGGATGTGCATACTCTCTTCACCATAACTCTGATGCCGCGAAGAGACACTTTATTGCCGGGAAGACAACAGACTATGAGCATATCGCACCATAAAAAAAACCTTATAAGTTATTCCGCTCTGTCAGCCACAGGCTCTGTGTGCATCACCCTTCTTGCAATATTAAATTCTCCCGTTATGGCAGCACCGGCAGAGACGCCCTCTGCCCCGGCTACGGCGATAGAACATGTAGCCCTTCCTTCTGAACCTCCGGCAGCAGCACCTGCAACAGTTGAACAGGCTACAGGGGCTGAGGCTCCCGCTCCGGAGACGGCAATTCAGCATGCTGCATTATCTGCGCCTGCCGGGCTTTCAGCCATACCTGACGAAGTTAAAGAAAGCACAACTGAGACACAGACAGCTGCGGCAGATACAACAACAGCACAGCCGTCACTGCCCTTACCTTCGCCCCAGGCGACTGCAACACCTATTATTTCTCCGATGGTTGTACCGCAGGATTTAAGACCGCCTTCGGTCTCACTCGGAGATCTTTTTGTTGCGATACATCGTGCCAAAATCTATACAGATCCAAAATCTGCCTCTGATGCGACACCAGACCAGTCTCCTGACTCTCTGGTTGCTTTGTGGAAACAGGAAAAAGATAAACCCGGTTTTGACCTGAAAACATTCGTAACAAAACATTTTACTATGCCCGTGTTACGAACAGCATCCTATTCTCGAAAACCTGATGAAAATGTAAGAGATTATATAAGTGGGATGTGGGATGTTTTAACCCGCAAAGCAGATCAGCCTGTTGCCTGGTCATCCTTACTCTCTTTGCCAAATGATTATATTGTTCCCGGAGGGCGTTTTTCGGAATGTTATTACTGGGACACATATTTTACAATGATCGGTCTTTATGAAGATCAGCATATCGACCTGATGCGTAACATGGTAAAAAATATAGCCTCTCTCATTGATCGTTATGGCTTTATGCCTAACGGTAATCGTACATATTATATGGGCCGGTCACAGCCTCCGTTTTTCTCGGTTATGCTTGATCTTCTGGCAAGTCATGACGGACAAATAACATACACCACTTTCCTTCCGGCATTGCGACGTGAATATGACTACTGGACGAAAGGAATGGCTGACCTGAAACCCGGCAGCGCATCTCATCATGTTGTAAAACTTGATGATGGAAGCATTATGTTTCGCCCATGGGACGATATGGATACCCCCCGGGATGAAAGCTATATTCAGGATATTGAAACAGCCGAAAAAACAAAGCGTGATAAAGCTGACCTGTGGCGAAATCTGAGAGCCGGTGCTGAAACCGGCTGGGATTATTCATCCCGCTGGCTGGCAGATGGCAAAACACTTTCAACAATTCAGGCAACATCACTGGTCATTATAGAATATAACTGCCTTATGGTACATCTTGAGCAAACTCTTGCTCATGCCTATGCCCTCAAAAACAATAAGGAGGAAGAAGCATTTTTCACAAGACAGGCTGTTGAGCTTACCAATGCTATTAACACGTATTTATGGAATGCTCAGAAAGGTGCTTATTTTGATTATAACTGGAAGACAAAAAAACAAAGCGATATTTTATCTGTTGCAACAACCGTGCCTCTCTTTTTTCATCTGGCGTCACAAAAGCAAGCTGATGCCGTTGCAGAAACAATTGAAAAACACCTTCTGAAAAAAGGAGGTTTAACACAAACAGATCGTGAAACAGGACAACAGTGGGACTATCCTAATGGCTGGGCTCCTAATGAGTGGATGAGTATTAAGGGGCTTGAACAATATGGTCATAGTAAACTGGCAGAAGAAATTGCACGGCGCTGGATGGAACGTGTTATTGGAACATATGAGAAAAGTGGTGTTCTGCTCGAAAAATATGATGTTGTATCTGAACAAATAAACCCTAAAGGTGGTGCCGGAGGCGGAGAATACCCGATGCAGATTGGGTTTGGCTGGACAAATGGTACACTTCTGGGACTTATGAACCGCTACCCGCAAAAAATGCGTAATATTCTTGATAAAAATCCATTAGCAGACCAGCCGGATCAGCAGCCTTTGCCGCCGGTAGATGCCTGGAACGCTAAAGGGCCGGAAATTTCTATCACCGAAAAATCACCTGTTAAAGGTATGCCTCTGTCTGCTCTGCATACTGAACCATCCCCCCAGGTCGTAAATCCACCACCACCGCAGGAAAGAGTGAACTCTAAAGACCCTTCTCCTTAATGGAGAAGGTCTTAAAAACAATATTATATACCGGGAAGTTCATTAACTGTTACAACACGCCAGCCTTCATCAAGACGTTCGAGAATAGTCACAGACAAATTCTGAATTGAAAAATGTAAGGCTGTTTCTATATGAACAGACAATGCATGTGACAGAGCGGCACGAATAGCTCCGCCATGACTGACCGCAATAATGTTTTGTCCCGCATACTGGTGCGAAAGGCGATCAAGGGCGCGACCTGCACGGGCAGTCACCTCGACCATACTCTCACCACCAGGGGGGCACTCAGTCGCTGAAACAGGCCAGAACGGATGTGGCGGCATATGCAGATAAGCAGTGACATCACTGTGAGGCATTCCCTGCCACTCTCCAAGATTTTGTTCAATAAAGCCTTGTTCAACGTCTGCATGCGCCGGACCATAGCCTGCATCCCATATCGCTTCAGCTGTTTTTCTGGTGCGTGAAAGAGGCGTAACCAGCCAGTGTGCCTCCCTCGGCAGGCGTGCTGCGAGAGCTTCATACATCGGACGCTGCGCAATGAGTGTGTCCGGGCATAATGGCACATCAAGGGTGCCATAAAGGTTCATACGCGCATTCTGTTCAACCAGTGCATGCCTGACAAACCAGAAGCGCGTAATCCCCGAAGCCAGCTGTGGGGTATCAAGGAAATTTCCCTGATTAAACTGAGCGGGAGCTGATACATTTTTTTTCAAGGTTATACCACCATCGTGCTATTAGCCCTGATTATGTAGCAAGCCCCCTCTCAGCAGGCAAAGTAATAAAACGATTAAATACCATCAACGGCCTGACGACCAATAGCCGGGTCATCAGTAAAGAAACCATCAAGCCCCATATCGAGATAACGGCGCATTTCAGCAACTGAACCAGGAATATTGCGCGCTGTATCCCCGTCATTGTTACGGAGCTGAAGGGGCAGACAAATATTCTCTGGGCGGCAGGTGTAGGCATGCACCAGTAAACCTGCTGCATGTGCATCATCAATCAGGGTTGTTGGCTTTTGCCATGCACCGTGAGCATCACGCGGGATCAGATCAGTGAGAGACGGACCAATTACGTCAGCATACGTTCTGACATGCTTAAGGCCTTCTGGTGTCATCAGCTGCCCAAAAGTGGTTTTATCGCCTTTAGCCAGCAAATCAGGTGGTATCTGATTACGTTCACCCATCAGAAACATTACTCTGGCCTGAGGGTTAATCTCTTTTACAGCCTTATTGAGTTTATGCAGGTTACCTGTTTCAAAAGACTGCACTTCAAGTGGTGCCTGACGTGTATAATCATGTGCCGCAATCACTTCAAGAAATCTGGTTTCAGGATCAAGCCCCAGAGCATGAAAATGCGTTGAATTTTTTACTTCAGGAATAATACCAATAATCCGTCCGCGCGCTGCAGATTCAGCCGCAACAAAATCAATCATTTCCTCAAAAGTAGGAATATCAAAGCGCCCGTTATAACGAGTATTATGAGGGCGTAATTGCGGCAAACGCTCACGTGCACGAAGAGTTTTTAATTCAGCCAGAGTAAAGTCGGTCGTAAACCATCCGTTTTCCTCTCTGCCATCAATCACCATTGTCCGGCGTCGGTTTGCAAACTCTGGCCGGCTCGCAACATCACTGGTTTCTACAATATTACTTTCATGACGGCAAACCAGAACACCATCTTTTGTTGGCACAAGATCAGGCTCAACAAAATCAGCTCCATCTGCAATCGCTTTTGCATATGAACCCAGCGTATGCTCAGGCCTTTGTGCTGAACAGCCACGATGCGCAAAAACCAGAGGCTTTGGTGCTAAAGACGGAGTGGCCTGAGCTGAACTGGCTTTAAAACCTCTGGCAATGACAGGCATTGCCAGAGTAGCGCACAGTAAGGAACGACGTGAAAAAGAAACCATAGCCACGCCCTCTCAGAATGTGCTGCTAATTGTAAGGAAATACATGCGTGGTGCAATCGGGAAAGCCGTATACTGGCCAGACGCATTGTTTGCGTTGATTGTTGACCACCCTTTTTCATTCGTCAGGTTCGTAACATTTCCCTGAATGCGCAGATTACGCACATGAGGAATACCTGTAATATTATAACCCGCGTTCAGGCTAAACAATGCATAAGCTGATGCATGAAGATCGTTTGTAAACGTTGTATAACGCTTACCGACAACATCCCCCACAAACTGCGCATCGAAATTACCCCAGTGGGTCGAAGCCACAAATTTTTCAGTCCAGTTAGGCACGTCAGCAACATTTCTGCCAGCCGTATGCACCACGGTCGAACCGGTTATATAATTATCGTTATAAACAGACTTATTATAAGAAAGAGCGTTATAGAATGAGAAATGGTTACCAAACTGGGCGGTGAACGAGAAATCCATACCGTCGGTGGTTACTGACCCCACGTTTGTCAGGGTTGTAGCACTTCCTACGATAGAAGACAGAGTTTGTGTTGATGCTACTGCCAGCAAACGGTTTGAGAAATGAACATGATAATATTCAAGCTGACCACTGATGTTTGTCAGAGGACCAAAATGCACACGTCGGTTAGTACGCAGGCCTGTTTCATACGTCCATGATGATTCAGCTTTACCATGACGTTTGAAGTCTTCAAATGCCTCCTGGCTGGTTACACCCCAGGGGGTTGCATTACCATAACCAGCAGCCTGGAATGATCTTACGTTTTCCTGAATATTAGCAAACCACTGCTCATGTTTTGTAATATTCCACAATGCACCAAATGAGGGCAGGAAAGGTTTAACTGTTGAAATTGTACCGCCAGGAACTGTTATCGCTGTTTTAGGTGACAATGAACCCGGGATAGCAGAAACAGGCAGCGTACCATTGGTATAAACCAGCTCAGATTTAAATCCGGCATTTAACAGGAAATTTTTAGTAACCTGCCAGTTATCCTGCAAATGTGTGGTCCAGGTATTTGTATAAAAATTGTTGGTATATTGTTTAATTAACGGATTATGCTGACGGTCATAAGGTGTCGTGGGGTCAGATGCGCTAAATGGATACCAGCGACGGGCCTGCGTGTTGTTATTGCGCTCATACCAGCCACCCAGTTCGATATGATGATGACCAAGCTTATAACTCAGATTGCTGATAACGCCACCACGATTGTCCCAGTACTCTGTTGTTCTGGTCGCAATACCAGAACCACCAAATACTGTTTTCAGATCCTGTCCCGGAAAATATGAAGAAAACATTGCAGGCAGACCAGCAGCACTGATTGGCCCTGCGACCACACCTTCACCAAGATCATGATGATAGTAAAAACTCGTGTCCCATTTTAAATTTTCACTGAAATCATGGTGCCATTTTGTATACATCAGGAAGTCTTCACGCTGTGCCGCAGAATAATAGTTGCGGTAGTTCAGACCTGCCTGTTTATACTCTGATGAGTTATAGTACTGTAACGCCTGGTTAAGATTAGGATACATAAAGGGGCGCACATAAAGTGAGCCACCATTAGGCATCACAATGCCGTCTTCATTAGGCTCAACTTTATTAGACCAGTCGAAAAACACAGTTACTTTGTTTTTCTTATCTTCATGCACAAACTTGGCGTTAACCTGGTTACCACCCTGATGACCGGCAAAGTCCCACGCACGGGCGTCCTGACGGGCCCAGGATACATATGCTGAGTTACCATTGCCAAAATCACCGGTATCAATACGGGCAAATGTACGAAATGTAGACCAGCTGCCAAAAGTCTGATTCAGCTGACCACCTGCACGGTGCAGAGGGTCCTGTGTGGTAAACTCAAGTGTTCCGCCCAGATTACTGGTTGAAGCCGTACCAAGCGCACCAGCCCCTGTCGCCACAGAAGCGGAGCCTATATTTTCACTAATCGCTGCACGCTGAGGTGAAAGGCCGTTATAGTTACCATAAGACTGATCACCCAGCGGAATACCATCAAGTGTAAAACCCAGCTGGCTCTGATTAAACCCATGTACGAACAGAGACATATTCTGTTCGTTATTACCCCATGGATCGGCATTGTTAAAAACCACACCAGGAAGAATCTGCAACGCCTTCAGCGGGTTAATCCCTGGTAAAATACGCTGCATTTCTGTGTGCCCGACCGTCTGCTCAGAGCGTGTATGGCGACCTGTCGCAATAATCTGTTCAGATCCACCTGAAGCCACCTGTGTAGCACGACGCCTGGCCTGGCGATGAGGCACCCCGGCCGCCAGAGGCATGGCAGCTGCTGGTTTTACCTGAGCCTGCGAACGGTTATGTGTCGTATGCGTTGCATGTACATGACGAGTATTACCCGCAGCGTGTGCGACTGATAGTGCCAGTGGCGAGCAAAACAGCCATAGCGCAGCACGATGGAGAGACGGCGATGAAGATAAACGCATTGAAAAAGCTAAGCCTTGCAGGAAATGAAACCTGCCTCATTCATAAAAATGAAAAGCTACAAATAAGAGTTATAGTTTTATGACAACGCCTCAGAACAGGCACTTTGTGTTAAAATAAACACAATTAAGGAGAAAAATGTTTTTTCTATTGTTTCAGTTTTATGACAATAAAAAACATTACTATTAAACAATGAATGCAATATATAACAGATCACAATAAAATTAGTTTATTATTTTATGTGATATTATTATTTTTAAAGGATTGAAAAACTGGTGGAGCCAATCGGGATCGAACCGACGACCTCTTGAATGCCATTCAAGCGCTCTCCCAACTGAGCTATGGCCCCGTGCAGTCATAAAGCTCTCACATTTGGGAATGGAGAGTTGATGACTGTCAGTTACAGGGAGTTGTAGTCGTTTGCAAGCCCCTTTTTTCAGGAAAAGATGACTTCTCTTTCACGTAGCGCCTGTAACAGCGGTAAGAGAGGCAGCCCAAGTATAGAAAAAAAATCGCCATCTATCTTTTCAAACAATTGCAGACCTGGCCCCTCCAGCCGATAAGCCCCAACCGAATGCAGGCAATGCTCCCCTTCTGTCTCCAGGTAAGCATCGAGAAATGCATCAGAAAAAAAACGCATCCTCAGATGAGACTGAGTAACATGCTGCCAGGTCACAGCGCCATCCATATATAAAGCTACAGCAGTATGCAGCGTATGCGTTCTGCCTCTCAGGGCTTTAAGCTGGTCACGCGCCTCAGCCAGCCCTGCAGGTTTATCATAACAGTCTCCCTCACATGACAGCATCTGGTCCGCACCAATTATACATCCTTCATGCAAGGCCGCGACCGCTGTGGCTTTTGCTTCAGCCAGAGACAACGCAACAGCCGAGGGGGAAAGGCCCTGCTTCATCCCCTCAAGCTTGAGAATATCCTCATCGACCTGCGCTGTATGTACACAAAAGGAGAGCCCAGCCTGCGTCAGAAGTTGTTTTCGGGCTGAAGACCCGCTGCCTAAAATCAGCCTGGCAGGTTCGTTATGCTCAGGAGTCGATGCTGAATGTGAAAATATCATAGAAACGAGTCCCTTATCGGTATGACGTGAAATCTGAGCTGTGTATAAAAAGTTGATAGCTGGGGTACGTGTGGATTGTACGGTCTTCCTTTCTTCATTGTACCGAGTACCGTGAATAACAACCAGGAGTCATAAACCGGTGAATTGTACACAGCCCTTCTGTGGAGAATTCTGGATAACTTCAAAAAATGGCTATTTCCCAGTTACATAAAACTTGTACACACTGTGGGAAAGATGGGGTACATTTTTGGAATAGTGGGTACCCCATCATCCACAGTACCCTATAAACTCCACAAAAATTTCTTTTCTTTTTTATATTAAGGGAGGCCATGGACAGAGATGAAAAAGATGTGCAGGACTGCTGGACATGAATAACGAACCTCAAATCCCTTCGACGAAACGTTTGCTCAGAACCTTAAATGGTGAAGCACTCTGGCCCCCTCCTGTCTGGCTTATGCGGCAGGCTGGCAGGTTTTTACCTGAATTTCGTGCAGAACGTGCTAAGGCCGATTTTCTGACACGGTGTATGACACCTGATATAGCAACAGAATTAACGCTTCAGCCTATCCGTCGATTTGGAATGGATGGTGCTATTCTGTTCTCTGACATTCTGATTCTGCCATGGGCTATGGGGCAGTCACTTGAATTTGTAGAAAGCAAAGGTCCTCTTCTTTCTCCCATACGCTCAGAAGCAGATTTTAAGCGTCTTGATCGTCAGCGTATCGCAGATGTAACAGCTCCTGTTCTTGAAACACTTGGTCGTCTGAATAAAATTTTTAACGGCACAGACACAGTTGGTGTTGCAAAACCAGGTTCAACAACTCTGCTGGGCTTTACGGGCGCTCCTTTCACAGTTGCATGTTATATGGTTGAAGGAAAAGGCTCGCGGGATTTTGCAACTGTGCGAAAAATGGCTTTTTCTGAAACAGCTCTTTTTGATCGCTTAATTGCATTACTCACTGAAACAACCACAGAGTATCTCAGTGCGCAGATTACAGCCGGAGCTGAGGCTGTCATGTTGTTTGATTCATGGGCCGGTCTTTTACCACCTTCAGAATTCAGGCGATATGTCATTGAGCCAACCTGTCAGATTGTAGCATCGCTCAAAGCCCGTCACCCTGGGGTTCGTATAGTTGGTTTTCCGCGCCTTGGCGGCATTATGGTGCCTGAATATGCTGAAAAAACAGGAGTGGATGTTGTCGCTCTTGATACGGGGACTGATCTGAAAAAAATCCTGCCACTTCTGCCTCCTTCCGTCGGTGTGCAGGGTAATCTTGACCCGATTGCTGTTCTCGCTGGTGGTGAGGCGATGAAGCGTGAAGCTTTATACGTCAGGGAAGCCGGTAAAGGGCGGGCTCATGTTTTCAATCTTGGGCATGGTGTTTTACCTCAGACACCAGTTGAGCATGTGCAGGAACTGATCAGAACAATCAGAGAAGAGCCATAATAATGCAAACATCTTCAGTGCTGTCTTCTGAAGGCAAACTTAAACTTATTATTTTCGACTGTGATGGTGTTCTGGTCGACAGTGAGACAATTTGCTGTCAGGTCAGTGCTGAAGAGGCCCGTCTGGCTGGTATGGAGGCACCTGAAGAAAAAGCTGTTGAGCAGTTTTCAGGTATGGCATTGTCTCTTATTCAGAAAAAAATAGAGAAACAGACAGGAAAAAACCTTGGCCATGACTGGATCAGTAAAATGCAGAAGCGTTTTATTGAGGCTATGGCAGATCACCTTGAACCAGTTGATGGTGTTTATGACATGCTTAAGAGAGTTGAAAAACTCTCTGTTCCTGTAAGGGTCGGTTCAAATTCATCAGCTCTTGAGATGGATCTGAAATTTAAAAAAATGAATATGACACCTTATTTTCAGGATCGTATTCATTCTGCACAGGATATGGGAAAACCAAAGCCTGCACCAGATGTTTACATTAAAGCTGCATCAGATGAAGGCGTAAAACCTGAAAATTGTATCGTGCTTGAAGATAGTGATACAGGCGCCCGTGCCGCAGTGAATGCAGGTATGATGTGTGTTTTGCTTCGCGCGCCAGGTCTGCCTGCTCCTGACTGGCCAGGCCTTAAAGTTATCCATCATCTTTCAGAATTTTCTGATCTTATAGAAAATACTATAAATATTCAGAAAGAATGAAAAATATGTTTATGTTTCTTTTGCCGTGGGTTTCCTGGCTTCTTGCTTTTCATGTGATGTCTGTCATCGCATGGATGGCAGGTTTATTTTATCTGCCTCGTCTTTTTGTCTATCATTGTCAGGTTAAAATCGGGTCAGAGGAAAGCGCTCGTTTTAAACTGATGGAGAGACGTCTGCTGCGGGCAATTATGAACCCTGCCATGATATCAAGCCTTTTATTTGGTGCTCTTCTGACTTTAACACCCGGTCTTATAGACTGGTCATCCGGGTGGTGGTACTGCAAACTTGTTTCTCTTGTCGGTATGTTTGCTTTTCATGG
This sequence comes from Acetobacter sp. DmW_043, assembly GCF_002153485.1. Classification (NCBI taxonomy): domain Bacteria; kingdom Pseudomonadati; phylum Pseudomonadota; class Alphaproteobacteria; order Acetobacterales; family Acetobacteraceae; genus Acetobacter; species Acetobacter sp. DmW_043. Next base: position 25,082 of record NZ_JOMN01000008.1, read on the forward strand.
GTGTTGTGCCCGCTGGAGAAAAGAATTTGACAGTGACAGCAACATACACTCTGAACGATATTATCGTATCGCTAACGAAGTGCCGACAATTTTTATGATTATTATTGTGATTATGGTAATCGTAAAACCATTCTGAATTTATTTTCTGCACACTTATTTTTAATAAAATGTGCAGAAAATTTATGTTTAAATAAGTTTTTTTGCTTTGATTAATCCGAAAGCTGCCAGTGTAACCATGCATATGATTTCATTGTTTGATATCATATCTTCAAATTTTTCGAGTGGTAATGTTGTACATAGCATATCCTGCTCTGTTTGCTCTCTTTCAGCTACATCCTGTGTCAGTTCTGTTGCAAGGTAGATATGTCCTTTTTGAGTTGAATATCCCGCTCCCTGATAGACCGGGCCAACATAAAGCATCCTGCCTGCGATAAGACCGGTTTCTTCTTTCAGCTCCCCTGCCGCAAGGTCTTCTGGTTTTGCATCCGGCCGTGTCTCCCACATCCCCATAGGAAATTCCCACAGACGTTCCCCTACAGGATAGCGATACTGGTTAACTAATGTGAGGGTGGGTTTCCCGTCTTTTGTTCTGCCTAAAGGGCAGATAACAGCAAATTGACCGCGTTCAACAACACCATACAGACCATCTTTGCCATCAGGGCGGCGTATGATGTCCTCCCGCACGCGTGTCCACGGGTTTTCATAAGCAATGCGTGAGGAGAGAACAGAATATTCTCCCGGATCTGGCAGAGGGGCAGTCATAGTTGTAGTCTCCTCAGGTTTTTTCGTTGTCCGTTTATGTTACCATGTTTCTGAAGAAGAAAAGAAAATTAAAGGTTTCTGTAATGTCGTCCGCTCAGGTAAAATCTTCTTCTGCTTTAAAGAGTATTCTGCCAGTCGTTTTGTTTACGCTGTTTTGTTATATCGTCATTGGTCTGCAAATGGCCGTTACACCGCTGTTTGTGCATGAAAAGCTTGGTTTCAGCTCTGCTATGGCTGGTTTTGCAGTGTCAGTTCAATATCTGGCAACATTTGCAACCCGGGCAGATGCCGGCCGCCGCATTGATAGTGTTGGCCCCAAAAAAGTTGTTTTAACTGGTTTGCTGACAGGGGTGTTATGTGGGCTGCTTATTGCATTGTCCGGCATGCTTGCTACCTGGCCTTATATGTCTCTGACCGCTCTTCTTGCAGGGCGTATTACGCTTGGTTTTGCAGAGAGCTGGGTAGCAACATCTGTCATAGTCTGGAACATCAGGCGCGCCGGTGCTGAAAATACGGCGCAGGTTATTTCCTGGAATGGTGTGTGTTCTTATGGTGGCATTGCCCTGGGTGCTCCTGTAGCGATTTTTTTATATTATCAGCATGCTCTGGGCCTTCTGACCGGTTTTGGAATGGTGGGTATTTTATGTGCGGTGCTGATGGGGACTGGTTTCCCTCTGGCTTTTATGAAGCCTGCAGTCCCTCCGATGACGACACAAAAAAAACAGTCATTTTTCAAAACGCTCTCACAGGTCTGGCCCTACGGGGCTACTCTGGCATCAGGCTCGGTTGGGTTCGGAGCTATTTCAGCACTGCTTACGCTTTATTTTGCCCATCGTAACTGGAGCGGTGCCGCAGTCGGGCTTTCTTTGTTTGGTACTCTTTTTGTTCTCACCCGTTTCGCATTTACCAGGCAAATTGCAAAACATGGCGGCGTAACGGTTGCTCTGGTTTCTCTTTTTGTCGAGGCTCTGGGGTTATCATTTCTGGCCTGGGCACCATCAGCTTTCTGGGCCTGTACTGGTGCAGGCCTCTCAGGCGTTGGCTTTTCTCTGTTGTTCCCGTCACTTGGGGTGGGGGTTGTTAACCGGGTTTCAGAAGAGAGCCGCGGTGCGGCTATCGGTGCTTTTTCGGTATTTCTTGATATTGCTATTGCTGTTTCAGGCCCGCTCCTTGGGTTTATTATTCCGCTTTGGGGATATGGAGTTTTGTTTTATCTGACGGCCGTTTGCTGTCTTGCAGGTGTTGGTATGTGTGTTGCTTTAAATGCACAGGCAAAACGATCATAATGCTGGCCTTTTATTGGTGAGCATGAGAGCATAGGCAGGAATAAAGTAAAGAACAAACCGAGAGGAATATTGTATCATGGCTGGTTCTGTTAAATCTGTTGCTGTATTTTGCGGGTCTCGTATGGGCAATAGCCCATTGTACCGCACTGTTGCAGAGCAGGCAGGTCAGATACTTGCAAAAAATGGTGTGAAGCTGGTTTATGGCGGAGGGTCTAATGGCCTCATGGGGGTCGTAGCAGATTCCACCCTTAAAGCCGGAGGGACTGTAACGGGCATTATTCCGCATTTTCTGCACTCGCGTGAAAATATGCATGAAGGTGTGACGGATCTGATCGTTGTTGATTCAATGCATGAACGCAAACAGATTATGTTTGATACAGCAGATGCATACTGGATACTGCCTGGTGGTTTTGGTACTTTTGATGAGACTATGGAAATTCTGACATGGAAACAGCTTCAGAGGCACGCAAAGCCTATTTTACTGGTTAATGCTGACGGCTGGGGTGATGCTCTGATTGCTATGCTTGATGCATCCGTTAAGCAGGGTTTTGCTGAGTCTACGGCCCGGGCAAAAATTGAGGTCGTACCAGACGTAGAGGCCGCTTTTGCCCGTAGCATCTCGGAAACCCGGCAGTATGCCATATCAGTCGAACAGTTCTGACAGGAGATTTTATTACCTTTTCAGCTTTAGGCTATACGGCACTTGCTAAAATAATTCTGACGTTTTATAGGCGCAGGTGTAAGTGTCGGAGTATAGCTCAGCCTGGTAGAGCACTGTGTTCGGGACGCAGGGGCCGGAGGTTCGAATCCTCTTACTCCGACCAATAAATTTCTGGTTAGTGATAAAAAAGATGCGGTCATTTTATTGTTCTGACAAAGAATGACAGATAAAGCAGCATAGCACGGCAGGGAAACAGCCTTGTCGCTCTTTTGCCTGAGTTTACGATATGACATCTTCGCACCCCACAACCTCTTTGTCTTCTGGCAACAGCCTGACACTCTGGCGTATCGTCCTTCTGGGGTTGATTACAGGGATTGGCCCGCTGGCAACTGATATGTATCTGCCTGCCTTTCCGCAGGTTGAGCATGATCTGGTGGGGAGTGGTCCTGGTTCTGCTCAGTTTACGCTGGCTGCCTGGTTCATGGGGCTTGCTCTGGGGCAGTTTTCTCAGGGGCCTTTATCAGACAGGTTTGGGCGTCGCGCACCGTTGATTACAGGCCTGGCTGTGTTTTCTGTTGCATCAGCTGGTTGTGCCGTGGTGCAAAATTATCATCTTTTTTGCCTGCTTCGGTTTATTGGCGCCATAGGCGGCTCTGCTTCGGCTGTTATTCCCCGTGCTATTGTCAGAGATGTCGCAACCGGTAAAGCCGGCGCCAGACTGATGTCTCAGCTGACGCTGGTTTTTGGTGTGATGCCTGTTCTGGCTCCCAGTCTGGGAAGTATCATTCTCAAATTCGGCGACTGGCGGTGGATTTTCTGGGCAGGCTGTCTTTATGGTCTTGTTGGCATTGCAGGCATTGTAAGCAGTCTTCCCGACACCCTTGATGAGAGTAAAAGAACTTCTCTCTCTCCGCTGCGTATTGCCGGTCGTTATCTTACTATTCTGCAGGAGCCGGTGTTTCGTTATAATGCCCTCATAGCGACCTTCTCTACCTTTGTTATGTTCTCTTATCTGAGCAGCGCGCCGGTGTTGTTCGAGCAGGTTCTGCATTTTTCTGCCTCACAGTTTGGTCTTTTTTTTGGGGTGAATGCCGCCGCGTTTATCCTCGGTACGCAGATCAATGGTCGTCTTGTGCATAAGTTCACTATGTCTTTTCTGCTCCAGACTGCTCTTGCCTGGGCGGTGGTCTCGGGGGCTGTATTTACCGTGCTGGCTTTAACAGGGTTTGCTGGTGAGCATCATGCTCTGCTGACCTGTGCTTTAATTACGAGCATTACCGGTGCTCTGGGCTTTATTGGCCCTAATGCAACAGTGATGTCATTTTACCATCATGGGCAGCATGCAGGCAGTGCCTCTGCCATGCTAGGCACCTTGCAGTTTGGTATTGGCTCGATGAGCAGCGTTCTGGTTGCAATGGTGCCCGGAGGGGGGGCTATTCCTACTGCCATCGGGATGATGACGGGTATTGTGGCTATGGGGCTGGCAGATCTGATGCGGCGCAGATTTGCCCGTGCGGGTCATATTTCAGAGTAATAGTTTTTTAACAGGACTTGTCCAGTTCGCATTGTGGCACCAACTGAGGTAAGATCTTATCATACCGACAAAGAACATCAGGATCACAAACCATGTTTATTGAAACCGCTGACACGCCGAACCCATCCACACTGAAATTTTTGCCCGGCCGCTCTGTTATGGGAGATGCCGGTACTATCGATTTCATTGATGCCGATGGTGTTGCCGGTCGCTCTCCTCTGGCGGATGTTCTGTTTGCTATTCCTGGTGTGTCGCGTGTTTTTCTGGGGCACGACTTTGTTTCTGTGACAAAAGCTGATGATGCTGACTGGTCAGAGGTACGCCCTGTTATACTGACTACTCTGGCAGATCATCTGGTGGCAGGTCTGCCGGTTGTAACCGAAGGTGCAGGCGTTACCGAAGATAAGATCGCCCCGGAAGACGAGGAAATTGTGAAGCAGATTAAAGAGCTGCTCGACACACGTGTACGTCCTGCCGTTGCGGGTGATGGCGGCGATATCGTTTTTCGTGGCTACCATGAAGGTGTTGTAAGGCTGACAATGCAGGGTGCATGTTCAGGCTGTCCTTCTTCACGGGCAACGCTTAAACATGGGGTTGAGAACATGCTGCGCCACTATGTGCCAGAGGTTGTTTCTGTTGAACAGGTTGAAGACTAACCTGTTCAACCGTTTAAAAACGGGCACAGCACGGTATGTGCGCGGCAGCGGGTAAGGTGATATATTATGCTGGATAGCAGTGCACAGGATCTACTTTTTCAGAACGCACGGACACCGCGTCGCTGGACAACCCGCCCTGTGGAGGCTGAAACCCTGCGCCGCCTTTATGATATGGTGTGCCTTGGTCCTACTTCGGGGAACTGTTGCCCTGCCCGTTTTATTTTTATTACCGGCTCAGAAGGGCGTGAAAAGCTCCGCCCGGCTTTATCTGCCGGTAATATTAACCGTGTCATGGGGGCCCCTGTTATTGCCATTGTCGCGCATGACCCTCTGTTTTTTGAACAACTCCCTTACCTCGCCCCGGGTGAGGAGCTTCGGTCCTGGTTTGCCACCGACGTAGGCCTTTCTGAAGAGACGGCCTTTCGTAACGGCACGCTTCAGGGGGGATATATGATTATGGCGGCTCGTGCACTGGGGCTTGATGTTTTGCCAGTATCTGGTTTTGACGAAACAACAGTGGAAGAGGCTTTTCTGGCCGAAACAGGCTGGCGTGCGAATTTTTTGCTGTGTCTGGGCTATGGTGACACAGATGGCTTAGCTGCACGGGCCCCGCGTTTATCTTTTGAAGAGGCCTGTCGTTTACTATGACCGATATGCGCCGCATCCTTGTTCTTGATGGCAGTGCTGCGGGAGAGTCAGCATATGGTCTGGCCGCGTGTGTTGAGCATAAAGCAGGGCGATACACTCTTCTTTCCTGCAGCAAAGTAGCTGGTAAGCAGGCTGCTGAGGGTATTGCCGGCCTTGCACACCATGCTCTTGATGATGCCGGATGGAGCAAAGAGGCTGAAACGGCTCCTCATTGTGTTGCCGTTGTCGTGGGCCCGGGTTCTTTCACAGGCTTACGGGCATCCTGCGCGGTGGCTGCTGGTTATGCTCTGGGGCTGGGTGTACCTGTTACGGGTGTTACGCGTGGAGAAGCTCTTCGTCCTGCTCTGGAGCAGACTATTCGTGAACATAGTGAGCAACCATTGCAGGGGTGGCTGCTGGTTACAGCAGCCCGTAAAGGTCGTGTTTTTATTGAAACTACGGAGGGTGTTCAGGCCGTATCCCTCGCTGACTGGATCCCTCCGTCGGGAGTGTGGCTGGTCGCCGGTGATGCGGTGAGCCTTTTACCTGCCATGCCGGAGGGAGAAGTCAGCACACTGGCTATGCCCGATGCTGAGCAGATTGCTCAGGTGGCTCTGGCGAGACTGAACGGTTATCTGCCCCCGCGGGATGCACTGCCTGTCTATGTTGATCCGCCAGAAGCAAAACGTCCTGCCGGTGGACTAAGATCGGCTCCGGTCTGAGTATAAAATAATATGACTTCTGATATTATGCAGGCTGAACCATGCCATGCCGGGGTTCTTGCAGCTCTTCATGCACATAGTTTTTCAGAAGCAGACCGCTGGGATGAAGCGGCTTTCTCTGAACTTTTTACCTTGTCTGGTGTGCTAACAGGGATTGCGTTGCACCAGGATCAGCCTGCTGGTTTTATTATGGTGCGCAGTGTTGCGGGAGAAGCTGAAATTCTTACCGTGTGTGTTGACCCGGCGTACAGGCGGCAGGGTATTGCCCGTAAGCTTTTACAATGGGCAGAGCAGACTGTGTATGACAATGGTGCTGAACGCTTCTTTCTGGAAGTGTCAAAAGCGAACGAAAGCGCACAGGCTTTATATTTCTCAGAGGGGTTTGCTGAGGTCGGGGTCAGAAAACGCTATTATCCCGATGGCTCTGACGCGCTTCTGCTGTGCCGTCAGTGGGCGTGTTAACTACATACACAGGGTTATGAGAATTAATCTGCTGTGTTTAAAAATTACTGCGCCTGTGGAGCAGATGGCGTGGCAGAGGTTTTTTGCTTAGGAGCATTGCCATAAACTGGCTCTTCCTGAGGAATAACCATATGGCCATCGCCCGTTGTAAGCGGACCAGAGGACGCATTCCCCGGCGCAATAGCTTCATAAGGCTGACTGGATGAAGTTTTGTATTTTTCAGGATGAAGGGCTTCAGCCTGTTCCTGGCGTGCAACATCTTCTCTCGCCCGGCGCGCTTCAGCCTCTGAGGCTTCAGGGAGAAAGCGACCTGGCCGCTCAGGCGGAATATCGATATTCTCTCCCTCAATTTCCTGATGGCAGCCTGTTAGCCATGGCGAGACCAGGAGAATCCCCAAAAGAAGGCTGACAGAAGGTTTTCTGACACAAAAATTCACCGGGCGTGCGTGACCTTGCTGCTGCGACATCAGAGAGAGAAAAGGCACAACGTATAATCCGTTGTCAGAGGGAATTAGTCTTTAAGCCGGCGGGCCTCATCTGGCAGCATAACAGGGATACCATCGCGCACAGGGAAGGCCAGACCAGCTTTTTCGCTGATGAGCTCATTTGTAAGCGAATCATAGATCAGAGGAGACTTTGTCACCGGGCAGACCAGGAGAGAGAGCAGACGCTGGTCAGGGGTGACGTGGTTATGAGGCTCAGACATCAGGAGAGGCTCCTTTAAAGAAACATCAGAAAAGTGGACTCTTATTGTCAGAGTCCGGTCAGGTCGAGCAGCCTGTGTAGCAGATTAATACGCTCACTCAGAGTAGCTGCGTCAAGCAATGCCTGTTTTTCTGCCGGAGGGAAAGGACAGATCATAGGTAAGGTAATGAGAAGAATGTCATCTTCCATCTGTTCAATGGCTGACCAGCGGACATTAATATTTTTTTTTGATAAATAGTAACGCAGCGCAGTGAGCAGTTTTTTACGATCAAACGGGGCTGAGGACACCTCACTCAGGTCTCCGGCAAAGCCGGAGGCATCGATACGGGCACACCGGTAGTTCCGGTGCGGTTGTGTTTCCCGCAGGGTTCTGAAGCGTATAATACCGCGCAGTGTGATGACAAAGGTATTATCAGGCTTTTCAGCAAATGAGATAATCCGCCCGACGCAACCGGTCTTATAAAGTGGTATCGTGGCCTGCCCGGTCAGTTGTTCAGAAGTGTGTATGTCGGGCTGAATAATGCCAATCAGCCGATGTGATGCCAGGGCATCTTCAACCAGGGCGATATAGCGTGGTTCGAAAACATTCAGCGGTAGTTTTCCATGCGGCAGCAGCACGATACCAGACAGAGGAAAAAGGCCGATTTCAGCAGGGATATCAGCCAGTGTCATGTCTGAAATCTGCGGCACCCGCCGCAGAAGGTCAGTATTAGCAGGAAGAGAGGGGGGCACTTGTCAAAATACTTATGAAAAAAGGAAGGATGAAAGTTTACGACGCGATGTTAGTGTTACCGGGTCAGTATGCCCCCAGGCTTCAAAAAAGCGCAAAAGCTGTTGTTTAGCAGCACCATCGTTCCAGGTATTATCGGTTTTGATAATGTAAAGCAGCTGCTCTGCAGCTTCTTCGCGTTTACCTGCGACGTTTAAAGCGGTTGCCAGTTCGCAGCGTGCTTCAAAATCATCAGGGTTAGCTGCCAGGCGAGCGTGAATCTCCTCGCTTTGTTCTGCGGCTTTACGTCCTTCTTTTTTCAGTTCGAGAGCGGCTCTGGCACCTTCAATATCCGGGTGTTTTGCAATGGCTTCGGGCACATCTTCCAGTGCGGCAAGGGCAGACTCTTCATCATCCAGTGCGAGCAGTGCACGAATAAGGCCGCTCCAGGCTTTCGCATTTTCCAGCTCTTCGCCGATTACAGTCGAATACAGGCCGGCTGCTTCCTCGGGCTTGCCAGCTTCAAGAGCGGTATCAGCTTCGCTCATCAGCTCTGTCGTGGGAAGAGGGCCACCGCCAGTGTTTTTAACGACATTCTCGATGAATTTTTTGATCTCGCTTTCAGAGGGCGCACCCTGGAACATATCAAGAATCTGACCTTTCCAGAAGACGGCCACCATTGGGATAGACTGCAAAGGCAGGCCAGCCTGTGCGAGCTGTGCGGCAAGAGACTGGTTTGCTTCAACGTCAATTTTAACCAGTCTGACGCGTCCTTTGGCCGATGTTACAACGCGCTCGAGAACCGGTGCCAGCTTTTTACAGATATTGCACCACTCAGCCCAGAAATCGACCAGGACAGGAACCGTTTTACTGGCCTCAATCACATCTTTCATGAAGGTGGCCTGTGAGCCTTCAGAAATAACAGGGGTATTGTCTGAAGATGGGGCCCCTGCTGGTTTACCTTGGAGTGACTGGCCGATAATCTGATTCATAAGGTCGTTATCCTTGTTTTATCGCAGGGAGCCTCTCAGGTTTTCCCTGTAGTCTGGTTGGTGTGTGCCATTTCCTGTTGCTTTAGATGGTCTATCATGTGTCTGGGTGCAATGGGATATTCAAAGAGTTATTGTGTGTGTAGCGTAGCAGATCACCTTGCCGTCATGGTGCCGTGGTTGCGGGTCAGTGAAAAAGCGGGAGCCGTTGTGAAAAAGCCGACAAAAAAAACTCTTACATCTGAAAAGCCGGTTATTCGTGTACGGGGTGCACGGGTGCATAACCTCAAAAACGTGGATATAGACATTCCCCGTGATTGTCTGACCGTAATGACGGGCGTGTCTGGCTCGGGTAAGTCATCCCTGGCATTTGATACGATCTATGCCGAGGGGCAGCGTCGTTATGTTGAAAGCCTCTCAGCTTATGCCCGTCAGTTTCTGGAGCTGATGGGTAAGCCGGATGTGGACTCGATTGAAGGCCTCTCCCCTGCTATTTCGATCGAACAAAAAACAACGTCTAAAAACCCGCGTTCTACCGTTGGTACGGTGACAGAGGTTTATGACTATATGCGTCTGTTATGGGCGCGTGCAGGTGTACCTTATTCTCCGGCTACCGGGCTGCCGATTGAAGCGCAGACAGTCAGCCAGATGGTTGATCGCATAATGGCCCAGCCTGAAGGTACACGTTATCTCCTGCTGGCCCCGGTTATTCGTGACCGTAAGGGGGAATATCGTAAAGAGCTGCTTGAGTTGCAGCGTAAGGGCTTCACCCGCGTTAAAGTGGATGGTGCGCTGTATGACATTGCTGATGTACCAGCTCTGAACCGCAAGCTGCGTCATACTGTTGAGGTGGTTGTTGATCGTATTGTCGTGCGTGAAGGGCTGGAAACGCGTCTGGCTGACAGTCTTGAAACGGCTCTGGGTTTGTCAGACGGTATTGTTTATGCGGAAGAGGCATTAAAAGACAGTGACGTAACACCTGAGCGTCTGGTTTTTTCTTCGCGGTTTTCGTGCCCGGAGAGTGGTTTTACACTCGAAGAAATTGAGCCGCGTCTGTTTTCGTTTAATGCTCCCCAGGGGGCATGCCCTGCCTGTGATGGTTTGGGAACAGAGACATTTTTTAACCCGGTTCTGGTTGTGCCTAATACGGCTCTTTCTTTACAAAAAGGAGCTGTTGCACCATGGCGTGATTCGAAAACGCCTTTGTTTGATCAGACGCTCGAAAGCCTTGCCCGGCATTTTGATATTAAAATGGATACGCCCTGGAAAGATCTGCCTGAAACAGCACAGGATGGTATTCTTAACGGGGTAAGTGAAGATGTAACCTTCACATATCATGATGAGAAAAAAAGCTATACTGTTACAAAACCTTTTGAAGGTGTTTTGCATAGTCTGGCACGCAGGCTTATGAATACAGACAGCGCCTGGGTTCGTGAGGAACTTTCACGTTATCAGTCTGAAAAAGCCTGTCATGTTTGTGATGGTGCACGTCTTAAACCTGAAGCCTTATGTGTCAGGGTTGCAGAAAAAACCATTGCAGAAGCATGTCTTTTGCCAATTAATAAAGCTCTTTCCTGGTTTGATACAGTTTTGCCTGCACTTACGCCGCAGCGTGCAGAAATTGCCCGGCGTATTTTACGTGAAATTTTTGATCGTCTGAAATTTCTTGATGATGTTGGCCTGGATTATCTTACACTGGCCCGCAGCTCCGCTACTTTATCAGGGGGAGAAAGTCAGCGTATCAGGCTGGCTAGCCAGATTGGTTCAGGGCTGACAGGTGTGCTGTATGTACTTGATGAGCCATCGATCGGGTTACATCAGCGCGATAATGAGCGTCTTCTTGGTACGCTTGAGCGTCTGAAAAAACTTGGCAATACACTGATTGTTGTTGAGCATGATGAAGATGCTATTCGTAGTGCTGACTGGCTGGTTGATATGGGGCCAGGAGCGGGTGTGCATGGTGGTACAGTAATAGCAGCAGGTACGCCTGAGCAGGTTGCAAAAGTGCCGGAAAGCATTACCGGTGCATATCTTTCGGGTCGTAAAAAAATTCCTGTACCACAGAAGAGACGTAAGGCTGACAAAAAAAGAATTTTAAAAATTGAAGGTGCTACAGGTAATAACCTTAAAAATGTGACAGCACGTTTTCCACTGGGGACGTTTGTTTGTGTTACTGGTGTTTCAGGCAGTGGTAAATCAACACTGGTGATTGATACGCTTTATAAAACATTATCCCGTGAGCTTATGGGGTCATCAACATCTCCCGAGCCCTGTAAAGCGATTACAGGCACTGATAAAATTGATAAAATCATTGATATTGATCAGTCTCCTATCGGGCGTACACCACGTTCAAACCCGGCAACTTATACAGACTTGTTTGCTCCAATACGTGACTGGTTTGCCGAACTGCCTGAAAGTAAAGCCCGGGGCTATAAGCCCGGACGCTTTTCTTTTAATGTGAAAGGCGGACGGTGTGAGGCCTGTCAGGGTGACGGTGTACTTAAAATTGAAATGCACTTTCTGCCTGATGTGTTTGTAACATGCGATACCTGTAAAGGTGCACGCTATAACCGTGAAACACTTGATATTAAGTTTCGTGGTAAATCTATTGCTGATGTACTGGCTATGAGTGTTGATGAGGCACTGGAGTATTTTTCTGCTCAGCCTCGTATAAAAGACAGACTGGTGATTTTACAAAAAGTTGGCCTTGGCTATATGACGTTAGGGCAGCAGGCTACAACTCTTTCAGGTGGTGAGGCGCAACGCGTAAAACTATCAAAAGAGCTGTCTCGTCGTGCAACAGGTCGTACATTATATATTCTTGATGAGCCAACGACAGGCTTACATACTGAAGATGTTGGTAAGTTACTTGAGGTTTTGCATGCTCTGGTTGATCAGGGCAATACAGTTGTTGTTATTGAACATAATCTTGAAGTGATAAAAACTGCTGACTGGATCGTTGATGTTGGTCCAGAGGGAGGAGATGGTGGTGGTCAGATTATTGCCGAAGGTACCCCTGAGGAAATCGTCGCCTTTAAGAACAGCTATACAGGAAAATTCCTGAAACCACTTCTTGATAATAAGTGAAAAATAATGAAAATATTAAAAGTTGTTACATTATTTTCAGTTGTTCTTAGTGGATTTATTTCTGATGCCAGTTTTGGGCAAACCAGTCAGAGTGATAGTGTACAGTTTGAAAAACTGACATGGACAGAGATAGATAATAAAATTCACTCCGGAACAACGACTATTATTATCCCTGTTGGAGCAACTGAGCAGAGTGGTCCTTATCTGGCTGTTGGCAAACATAATACACGGGTTAAATTGCTGGTAGATGAGATTGCTCAAAAGCTTGGTCATACGCTTGTTGCACCAGTCGTTTCTTATGTCCCTGAAGGTAGCACGACGCCGCGGTCTTCACATATGCGCTTTCCAGGAACGATAACAGTACCTAATGATGTTTTCGAAAAAATGATGATATCTGCGGCTGAAAGTTTTCGGGTGCAGGGGTTTAAACTGGTTGTGTTTCTGGGAGATCACGGTGGTTATAATTCTGTCCTTGAAAAAACGGTAAAAACATTAAATAAATCATGGCATGATAAAAATGCCAGAGCATTTTTTGATGTGGGATATTATACCGCCGTCACACATGATTATGCACACTGGCTTGCGCAGCATGGCTATGCGAAAGAAGTTGGTATGCATGCTGACATCAGCGATACATCTCTTCTTATGGCAGCAGATCCGTCAATGGTGCGGCAGCAGGCTTTGCGGCAGTCAGGTCAGCCTCTGACCAGTCAGGGGATTTATGGTGGTGACCCCAGGCGTGCTTCTGCTGCACTGGGCAAAGTTGGCCTTGAAATGCAGGTTAATGCTGCAGTGCATGATATCAGGTCGTTGCAGCAGGAGTAATATGCTGCTTATCGTGGCAATGGACGATATCAGGCCATTATGGTAAAAATGGAGAAATGCCTGTTTTTTGTATTGTGACAGGCATCATTCAAATAATAGGCATATAAAACTATGGTATTTAAACGACATCTGACAGCGGCAACTGCTGTTTTTGTCATGCTTGGTACAGGTTATGACCTTGTGTCTGCGCAGACGGTCTCATCAGCTTCACAACAGGGTGGAGTGCCTGCGGTTCAGACTATTCCTGGCATGCCGGCTGTTACCGATGCTTCTAATTTATATAGTGAAACAGGTGTGGGGCATATTGCACCGCAGATCGCAGCTGATCCTGAACGGGTTTATGTGCCCAATCTGCGTTCAAACAGTGTTTCTGTTATTGACCAGCATACGAACAAAGTTGTTGAGACGATTAAGGTCGGTAAAAGTCCACAGCATGTTGTACCTTCGTGGGACCTTAAGACCCTGTGGGTGACGAATAATGCTGAGGGCACATTTGACGGCAGTCTGACCCCGATTGATGCGCAGACTGGTAAAGCTGGTGCGGCTGTTGCTGTTGATGACCCTTATAATATGTATTTCACACCAGATGGTAAGTCTGCCATTGTTGTTGCCGAGGCACGTAAACGCCTTGATTTTCGTGACCCGCATACAATGGAACTGCAGCAGTCTGTGCAGACCCCTGACTGTAAGGGGGTGAACCATGCTGATTTTTCAATTGATGGTCGCTATGCCATTTTCACCTGTGAGTTTGGCGGACATCTGGTAAAAGTTGATACAGTTAATAAAAAAGTATTAGGATATCTGAAGCTTTCAGGTGGTGGTATGCCACAGGATATTCTGATTTCACCTGACGGCAAGACATTTTATATTGCTGATATGATGGCCGATGGTGTGTTCCTCGTTGACGGGGATACATTCCGCGAGATCGGATTTATTCATACTGGTGTTGGCACACACGGGCTTTACCCTAGCCGTGATGGAACAAAAATGTATGTTGCCAATCGTGGTTCGCATAAAATTCATGGTAACCCTCATAGTAAAGCAGGGGGTGTGACGGTTATTGATTTTGCGACGAATAAAATTGTTAATAACTGGCCTGTTCCTGGTGGCGGCAGCCCTGATATGGGTAATGTCAGCGCAGATGGTAAATATCTCTGGCTCTCTGGTCGTTTTGATGATGTCGTATATAAAATTGATACAGAAACCGGAGATATGCAGAAAATTCCTGTTGGCAAAGAGCCTCATGGTCTGACGGTATGGCCTCAGCCTGGTCGTTATTCAATCGGGCATACAGGTTTGCTCCGGTAGTTTTAAAGTTCAGAGCAATACAGGCGCTGTTATGCTTAAAGCTAAGGTCAGCTATTAAATTTTTGTATTGCTCTGGAATTATCTGATATTTTTGTCTTTATAGAGACAAATCTAATAGGAAATATCAGATGAAACTATACCATCGGGCAGCCTTGCTCTGCTCTGTTTTTTTAGGACTGGATTTGTGTGCAGTAGCTGCACAGGCACAAACAGCTGCGCCACAGCAGGTGCCCGTCCCCTCCCCTCTCCCTCAGCCTCAAGATATCCCCTACCCAGGCAAAATGCAGATCAGCGTTGACGCGACTGATTTAAGCCGTCGTATCATGAGTATAAAAGAAGTTGTTACTCTCCCGCCTGAACTGTCTCAAAAAGGTGGTGATTTTATTCTGCTTTACCCTATGTGGCTGCCAGGTGATCACTCTCCTTCCGGCACGATTGACCAGGTGGGTGGATTAGAAGTGCGCTCTGGTAAAGAGGTTCTGCCGTGGCATCGTGATACAGTTGAAGTAAGTGCTTTTCATATTACAGTTCCTGCCGGTACGCGTGAACTGAATGTGTCATATCAGCTTCTTTCACCGGTCTCTCCTGATGAGGGACGCGTTGTGATGACGGATGTGATGGAAAATATACAATGGTCAGCTGTTTCCCTTTATCCTGCTGGTTATTATACACGGCAAATACCGGTTGTATCCCAGGTTATTCTTCCTGAAGGCTGGCAATATGGTACGGCTTTGCGTGCTGATGGCCCGCAAAAAGGTAATACAGTTACCTTTAAATCAGTTATGTTTAACACGCTGGTGGACTCCCCCATTTTTGCAGGGAAATACTTCCGTAAGTTTGACCTGACACAAGGTGACCAGGTGCCTGTCACACTTAATGTGATGGCTGATAAACCGCAATATCTGAACGCCACTCATGACCAGATTGCTCGTCATAAAGAGCTGGTCAGACAGGCAACGCTGCTGTTCCGTTCTCATCATTATAAGCATTATGACTTTTTGCTTGCTCTGACCGAGCATCTGGGGCGCATTGGTCTGGAACATCATGAATCCAGTGAGAATAGTGGTCCGCTGGGTTATTTTACAAAATGGGATGAAACTGCTGCAGCACGTGATCTTCTGGCGCATGAATTTACTCATTCATGGAATGGTAAATATCGTCGTCCGGCTGACTTGTGGGCTGCAAACTTTAACACGCCACAGCGTGGAAGCGGGTTGTGGGTTTATGAAGGGCAGACTCAATACTGGGGTTATGTTCTGGCTGCCCGTTCAGGTCTTATGACTGTGCCACAGACAGAAGAAGCTATAGCTGATGTTGCGGCAACCTACAGTGCTCAGGCAGGTCGTAAATGGCGCCCGCTTATTGATACGACGAATGACCCGATTATTGCGCAGCGTGCACCTCTGTCATGGAGGAACTGGCAACGTAGTGAGGATTATTATTCAGAAGGGCAGCTGATATGGCTTGATGTCGATACACTGATCCGCAAGCTGTCTCATGGTGAAAAATCGCTCAATAATTTTGCCGGAGATTTCTTTGGTACGAATAACGGGCGGGTTATGCCCAGCACATACTGGATCAGTGAAGTTGCCAGCACGCTGAATAGTGTACAGCCTTATGACTGGACAGCTTTTCTGCATCAGCGGGTTGATCAGATTAATCCAATGGCGCCTCTTGATGGTTTAACACGTACAGGTGCTAAATTAGCTTTTTCAGATAAGCCAACTGATTTTATTAAATCTGATTCTTTATTACGACATACAACAGATTTCAGGTTTTCTCTTGGTTTTCAGGTTAATAAAAAAGGTATCCTGACGAATGTGCTGTGGGATGGCCCGGCCTGGAATGCAGGTATAACCCGTGATCAGCAGATTATCGCTGTTAATAACGAAGCCTATAGTGAAGATGTGCTTAAAGAAGCCATTACAGAAGCTAAAGGTAAAAATAGTCAGCCAGTTGTACTGCTGCTGCGTGACAGCGATAATTTTCATACAGTTTCATTACCGTATCATGAGGGGCTGCGTTACCCTTATCTTTCCGGAAACCTCACTGAAATTAAAGAAATTCTCTCACCTCTTGAACCTGAAAAATCAGATATAAAACAGTAAGAGTGTCGTATGTGTTATCCGCCCTGCATAAGCAGGGCGGATGGTGTGGGGTATATTAGTGTAAAGACTCATTTGCTGCTGGTGCATCAGGTGCCATTTTTCCAGGTGATGTTGAGTGTTCGACATCATAAGCTGTAGCTTTTTGTGCATAAGTTCCTTTTGCACCAGGGTGCTCTTTGTCATAAGCAGCAGCTTTTTCTTTTTCTTCTTTACGAAATTCATGTCGCTTGTACATTCCGGTTACACATCCGCCGGTAGCACCAAGAACACCGTGACCAACCATGTGGCCACCAACGGCACCAGCAGTACCATATTTCAGGCAACCGCCAGGCTCTGCATAAGAGACAGAGCTGGTTGCCAGAGCAAGAGTTGCTGTCGCAGCCAGAAATTTCATATGACGTTTCATCATTTCCAATCCTTATCTCAATGACCAATAAATCATGAATATCATGACTTTATGGTCGTATTATGCCGTTTCTTTTAAAAAAGAAAATGACTGGAAATATGAAAAAACCGGAGAGATATGATCTCTCCGGCTGTAGTTTTTACTTGCTGGTAAATTTGTTTTTGATGCGCTGACCAATATCTTTATCGATATTTGACCAGTATTCAAAAACTCTTGAGAGAACAGGTTCCTCAACGCCATTTGACAGATGTCCGACCACATTGCTGACCAGACGGTCTCTCGCGGCATCGTCCATGACTTTTGTTACAAGCGCACGTGCCTGAGAGTAATCATCATCATCCGGGCGCAGGGTATAAGCTGAGCGCACAAATTCGCCATCTGCACTCCATACAGCATTTTCAGGGAACCTTACCCCGTCTGCCACCGGCCCGCCTTTCGAGTTAGGGGTGTAAACCGGGTCATGAGCATTATTGATGCGCATAGCCCCCCCTTTGTTGTAGCCATGAACAGGGCATTTCGGTGCATTGACGGGGATTTGTTTATAGTTGCCCCCCAGTCGCGCACGGTGAGCATCAGCATAAGCAAATGATCGGCCCAGCAACATCTTATCAGGTGAAAGACCTGTACCAGGTACAAAGTTATTTGGCTCAAAAGCAGCCTGTTCGATTTCAGCAAAGAAATCAGTCGGGTTACGATCAAGCACAAGCTTGCCAACTTCAATCAGGGGGTATTCGCCCTGAGGCCATACTTTTGTAAGATCAAACGGATTGATATGATATTTTTTTGCATCATCATAGGGCATGATTTGCATTTTGAGCGTCCAGCCTGGATACTCTTTACGTTTGATGGCCTGGTACAGGTCACGACGGTGATAATCTGCATCTGAGCCAGCAAGGCTGTCTGCCTGCTCCTGTGTCAGGCATTTAATACCCTGATCCGTTTTGAAGTGATATTTGACCCAGAAGCGCTCTCCCTTTGCATTGACCCACATATAAGTATGGCTGGAGAAACCATCCATGTGGCGCCACGATGCGGGAATACCCCTGTCACCCATGAGCCAGGCAACCTGATGAGCTGTTTCGGGATTCAGTGTCCAGAAATCCCACTGCATGTCGTTGTCTCTCAGACCATTATCGACACGTCTTTTTTGTGAATGAATAAAGTGCTGAAATTTGATCGGGTCACGAATGAAAAATATGGGGGTATTGTTACCCACCATATCGAAATTGCCTTCTTCTGTATAAAATCTGACAGAAAAACCCCGTGGGTCACGCCAGGTGTCCGGGCTGCCACCCTCACCCGCAACTGTTGAAAAGCGGGCTACAACTTCTGTTTTTGTGCCCTTTTGTAAAAATTTTGCTGATGTATAGCGGCTGACATCGTGAGTGACGGTAAAGTGACCAAATGCCCCGCCTCCTTTTGCATGTGGCTGGCGGTCAGGGATCATCTCGCGGTTAAATGCAGCCATTTGCTCGATCAGAACATGATCCTGCAACAGAATAGGACCATCATTTCCGACAGAAAGAGAAAACTGGTCGTTGGAAACGGGAATGCCTGAATCAGTAGTATGAATTTTATCTGAGTGTTTACTCATGAAAAATACCTTATTTAATATGTGTTGTTTCAGAACATATGAAGCGTAGGTTTGTTTTTTTTTGAGATCAAGAAAAACATAAAAAGTAAATTTTATTTGTTATTATTTCGTGAAAATATTTTTTGATATATGTCATTTTTTAAATATCCAGAGACATAATGTGTGATTACTTACATGGCCCGGCTGAAAGTGCGGGCATGGGTTTAGTTGGCAAGAAAATACAACCACATGTATAGGTAAGAAAATGACATAGAACGAAAGTCAGGCATCACACTGATGCTGACTATGATTGCCTTAAGGTAAGTTAGATGAGAGTTATGATGCGGACAGGCGGAATTTTCCTGTCCGGTGTTGTGTTCCTGTGGGGTATGTCGACACAGGCTTTTGCAACTGAGGGTTGCTATGCATTGTTTTATAAAGGGCTTGTTCCGGCTGTTAGTGGTGCACTTAGTCATGGGCAGCTCCTGTGTAATAAAGCTTATGCAACACTGAATTCACCCATGACACGAGGTCCTGTCTGGTCAGCGGAGTGGCTGGTGGAAGAAAACCTTGAGCAGGCTTCCAGAACAAAGCGTGAAGGCTCTTTTTATCCTGATACCCGGGTGCCATATGGCCAGAGGGGAGAATTATCTGACTGGGAGAAAAGTGGCTGGGACAGAGGGCACCTTGCACCATCCGGTGACTTTGCAGGTATTGCAGCCCAGCAGGAATCTTTTGCCCTTTCTAACATCGTGCCACAGGCGCCGGCTTTAAACAGAGGCGCCTGGGCAGGTATAGAAAGTGTTGTCAGAGGGCTGACATATCAGGATGGTGAACTTTATGTTGTGACAGGTGTTCTGTTTCCGCAAACAGGACAGAAACGAACCGGGCGTGATGGCGTGATGGTTCCTTCTGCATTATGGAAAGCTGTGTTTGACCCGGTGGCGGATGGAGCGGCTGTATATTTATGCTTAAACAGCAATACACCGCAGTGCCGGCTCATCTCTTTGTCTCAGTTACAACAAAGAGCCGGGATTGATGTTTTCCCCTCTCTGCCAGAGTCTGTTAAAACTCATGTTATGGCTATGCCTGCAACAGGTACTAATGCTTATGCCCGGCGGGTACGTAACAAACAATCTGAAAAACCAGGATTCAACTGGAACAGCCGTGAAACACGCTGGGTTTTGCGTCAGCTAAGGCGGGCGTTAAAACAGTCCCTGCAATCTTATGGACGTGGGTGATATAAACTTTAAAAATTAAATATGGATTGTCAGTCTGGAATAAGAAGGCTGGCAGATTTTTACCGGGTTAAGCTCAGGCCATAGTCACATTATAACCCGGTAAAATTTAGATATTTATTTTCACTTACGTATATTTTTTATTTTCTGCATGACGATCCATCAGCAGGGATGTAACGGCTCTTTTAAAAGGAGGGAAAGAGTCCGCAAGCTTAATGCCGGTTTCACGAATTTTTTTGAATGGCGCTCCATCGTGGGTGTAGAGAGAGGCGAGGCCATTTGTACCAGCAAACAGAAAAGCCGTTGCCAGTCTGTGATTTTTTTCAAAACGTCTTAAACCCGCAGCGGCTCCGGCATCAGCTGAGAGTGACAGGTTCCATGCGACGGCATCCGCAAGTGTCTCCTGCCCCTTCAGGCCGAGGTTAAAACCATGAGCAGTGATAGGGTGCATACCTACTGAAGCATCGCCCACCAGTGCCAGGCGGCGTGAGGCAAAACGATGGGCATAAACCCCTTTAAGCGGGTAGACATGCTGTGTGCTGACCAGGCGCATCGTACCAAGTCTGTTTCCAAGTCGTTGCATAACAGCAGCATTAAAGTCATCACGTGGCAGAGCCAGAAGCTGGCGCATTTGCTCTTCAGGTAATGTCAGAACAAGTGATGATGCACTTCCGTTAACAGGCAGGAGTGCTACGGTCTGGCCCTCATCAAACCATTGTGTTGCAATGTTATGGTGCGGTGAGGTGTGAAACATACGACACACCATCATCACACGCTTAAAATCGTGCACAATGGCACCTATGCCGCAGCGTTCGCGTGTTTCAGAAAAACGACCATCTGCTCCGACAACAAGCTGAGCTTTTATCTCTCCGCCGGTGTGCGAAATAGTAGCGTGGTCAGCACCCTGATTAATGGCCGTTACGGCCGCGCCAGGCATCAGTGTAATCTCTGGTCGCCGGGCAGCTACAGTATAGAGGGCGCGTTTGATCTCATGGTTAGAAACAAGCCAGCCCAGAGCATCGACACCCCGTCCGTTGGTCGTGAAGGTAAGCGGGTGACGAAATTTACCGGTTTCAACCCGTGCCTCACGAAGCGGGCAGATAGCTGTTTCAGGAATAAGGTTCCAGGCATTTAGTTTTTTAAGAATATTGACGGAGTGGTGTGTCAGAGCAATCTCCCGGCCGTCAAAAGCCGGATCTTCCCATGCGCTGAGAGGTGCCCGTTCGAGCACAACACTTTTCAGGCCAATATCAGCTAATGATAAAGCTGTTGCCAGCCCGACAGGTCCACCACCTGTTATGACAACATCAGTTTGTATGCTGTCTGACATAATGATTACTCCTTAC
The DNA here is from genome assembly GCF_002153485.1 of Acetobacter sp. DmW_043. Lineage (NCBI taxonomy): Bacteria > Pseudomonadati > Pseudomonadota > Alphaproteobacteria > Acetobacterales > Acetobacteraceae > Acetobacter > Acetobacter sp. DmW_043. Next base: position 46,086 of record NZ_JOMN01000008.1, read on the forward strand.
TGTCAGCAGTAAAAGTCACAGGGCTGCCAAGCCAGCGTGCGGTGAACTGCTCAGGGTCAGGGCGACGGGGTGAGGGGGTGTTCTGCCCGGCTGGTGTGCCGACAAAAAGAAAACCTGCCAGTTTATGGGGGGCTTCAAAACCGATCTCGGCTGCGAGAACGGGATCCTCCGTGATATCACCAGAGACCCATACGCCGCCAAAGCCTGTTGCTGAAAGTGCATTGAGGATGTTCATAGCCCCCGCAGCGACAGTCATTTCCTGTTCCCATAAAGGAATTTTATTATCAGGCCGTAAATGCATACCCAGAGCAATGATCATGGGCATATTTGAAAAACGATCGCGACGTTTGTCTATTTTTGCCTGAGGAGCATGAGCATCAAGACGGAGCATGCTGGCTACTATACGCTCTGCAGCAAGCGGGCGGGCTTCGCCTTCAATGATAACATAACGCCACGGTCTGAGCTTACCATGGTCTGGTGCGCGCATAGCTGTCGCCAGAATGTCTGAAAGTTCTGACGCAGATGGTGCAGGTGCAGTAAGGGAGTCCTGAGATGCACGGTTAAGGAGCATTTCCATTGGCGTCATGTTATTATGGTCCTTCTGATCAATAAGGCGAAAACTTTATGCCGATTAGCCAGGGAAAGCAGGGAGAGCTTTGCCGCCCATCAGATGCAGATGAAAATGCGGGACTTCCTGTCCGGCATTATGGCCTGCGTTGGTTATGACCCTGTAGCCACCCTCTTCAAGATCAAGGCTGGCTGCAATGTGCCCTGTTGCCTGCATTATGGCAGCGATTTCTTCAGCGGATGCTGTTTTGCTGAAATCAATAAAAGAGACATAAGGTTTTTTAGGAATTATCAGCACGTGCACCGGCGCTTTCGGGCTGATGTCATGAAAGGCGAGCACATAGTCATTTTCAAAGACTTTATTGCAGGGAATTTCGCCTCGTAAAATTCTGGCAAAAATATTGCCAGGCTCATAAGTTCCGGTGCCGCTGACAGACATTATTTATCCTTTTTTAGAAAGGTTTTTTTTAGGACGTGATGCTTTTTCTGCAATGCCGCTGATTCCTTCCCGGCGATGCAGTTCTGCCCAAATGTCGTTAAGCTGCACGCCGCTGTCTACCAGCATGACGATAAGATGGTAGAGTACGTCAGCACTCTCACTAATCAGTTCATCTTTACGACCGGCTACTGCTTCGATCAGGCACTCAACAGCTTCCTCGCCAAATTTCTGCGCGATTTTGCTGGTCCCGCGAGACAGCAGGCGGGCAGAGTGACTAAGGGAAGGGTCTGTCCCTTTCCGGCTTTTGACTAGTGTAAACAGACGTTCAAGAATATGCACGTCTGCCAGCTGTTCAGCCGTGACCGTGGGCACAGCTTTTGGCTTCGCAGTCACCTTTTTCTTCGCAGGTGATGTCGCTGCTGCTTTTTTGTCCTGTTGTGTGACAGGAGGCGTTTTTGTGCTGACTTTCTTAATCATATCGATTGGCTTGCCTGAAATGGAGCGGGAGAAGGTCTGACCGGCAGACCGGCTGCAGCCAGTGCCGTTTTAACCTGAGAAATGCTGAACTGCCCAAAATGAAATACGCTGGCAGCGAGCAGACCTGTTGCCCCGGCGTGTGCGCCTTCGGCAAAATGTTCAAGCTCGCCAACGCCACCTGAGGCAATAACCGGCAGACGAACTGCCTGAGTAACAGAGCGCAGTAAGGACAGGTCGAAACCTGAACGGGTGCCGTCTCTGTCCATTGATGTGAGCAGAATTTCGCCTGCACCACGTTCTTCAACTTCGCGTACCCAGTCGGTTACATCGCGTCCTGTCGGCGTGCGCCCTCCATGGGTATACACCTCCCACTTCCCCGGTGCAGACTGCCTGGCATCAACAGCAACAACTGTGCACTGACTACCGAACTTATTGGCGGCTTCGTTAATCAGTTCAGGGCGTGAGACCGCCGCTGAGTTCATAGCGCATTTATCAGCACCGGCCAGCAGAAGGCGACGCATATCATCTGTTGTGCGGACCCCTCCGCCCACAGTCAGAGGTAAAAAAATGCGTTTTGCTGTGCGGGTCACGACATCAAGGATAGTATCACGGTTTTCATTGCTGGCCGTAATATCGAGGAAGGTCAGCTCATCGGCACCGGCGGCATCGTAAACAACAGCCTGCTCAACCGGGTCCCCTGCATCACGCAGAGAGACAAAGTTAACCCCCTTAACAACCCGGCCATTTTTAACATCAAGGCAGGGAATAACGCGCAGCTTCAGCATGACCCAAGTACCCTAAGTGCTTCCTGCGGTGACACTCTGCCGTCATACAGGGCCCGGCCAACAATCACCCCTTCTATACCAGGAGCCTGTGCTGCGGCTTCGCGTAAGGCGGCAAGATGCCCGACTGACCCAACACCACCGCTGGCAATAACCGGAATGCTCACAGTGTTTGCCAGCTCGACGGTTTGTTCCAGATCAAGGCCTTCGAGCATACCATCACGGCTGATTTCCGTAAAGATAATGGCACTTGTACCGGCATCCTGCATTCGCAGGGCCAGATCACGGGCCTGCATTTCTGATACTTCAGCCCAGCCCTCGGTTGCAACAAAGCCTGAGCGTGCATCAATGCCGGCTACAATCTGACCAGGAAAGAGACGACAGGCTTCGCGTACCAGTTCAGGGTTTTTGACTGCGACTGAGCCCAGAATGACGCGGGTAATGCCGGCTTCAAGCCATGAGGCTATAGCCTGAATGTCACGCAGGCCTCCTCCCAGCTGCATCGGTACTGTCGTATTTTCAAGAATGGCGCGCACGGCAGGGATGTTAACTGATTTGCCGCTGAAGGCACCGTTCAGGTCAACAGCATGCAGCCATTTAAATCCGGCATCACACCATGCACGGGCCTGCGCAGCCGGGTCATCAGAATAAACGGTTGCATCATCCATCTCACCCCGACGTAGCCGAACGCAGGCACCGTCTTTCAGGTCAATGGCCGGATACAGAGTGAGAGGACGAAGAGCGGTATCAGTCTGAGGCATTGGTGTTATTTCTGCTGCTGGAGAGGGAGGGAGGTCAGGTCGAGTCTTTTTGAAAAGAATAACCCGCGAACCGGGCACTCATCGACCTGCGCATAATGAGGGTGTGTGCCCCAGTGCTCAAAACCTGCACGGATAAAGAGCTGTATGGCGGCTCGCTGCGTTTCGGGTACATCAGCATTGATGACGCGATAACCCATGCTGCGTGCTGCCTGCTCAACGGCACTTAGCAACTGCAGGCCAAGTCCCTGCCTTCGGGCATAAGGGGCAACAAACAGACTTTTCAGAGCAACACACATGGCCTGTGCTTCGTTATTGCGAGGCTCGCGAACAAGCTGGGCAGAGCCTACAATAACCTCTTCATGGCGTACGCCAAAAAGCATGCGTTCAGGTACGAGCAGAAGCCCCTGAAAATAGCGCTCGAGCACCTGTGCGCCCTGAGGGCGTACCCAGCCAAGCCCTCCGCCATCAATTGTTGTGGCGTTAACTGCTTCGCATAGTGCCTGCAGGTCGTCGTCTTCAAACTCCAGGATCCGACTGACTGTTTTCTTTTTTGACATCAGGCCCACCGGGGTGACTCAGGCTGCCAGGACAGAAAATTTGCTATAATACGCAGGCCGACAGTCTGACTTTTTTCAACATGAAACTGAGTGCCTGCCATATTTTTGTGACAGACTATAGCCGGCACAGCACCACCATACTCAGTTGTAGCCAGAAGTGTATCGGCAGATGTGTTGCGCAGGGCGTAGGAGTGCACAAAATATCCGTGCGGGTCATTGCCCAGATGTTCAGTTAACGGGTGTGGGCGAGTGAAGGAGAGAGAGTTCCACCCCATCTGGGGAAGACGCAGGCCTGGTGCATCAAGAGGAGCGACTTCACCTTTGATCCATCCAAAGCCGGGGGTTATGCCATGCTCAAGTCCCTGCTCGGCCATGAGCTGCATGCCAACACAGATGCCCAGAAACGGTGTTCCTTCACTTACAGCTTTAAGCAGGGCCTGTTTCAGGCCTGGTTGTGCAGCAAGCCCCCGGGCGCAGTCGGCAAAGGCCCCCTGACCTGGCAGAATAATACGATCAGCTTTGAGAACCGCGTCGGGGTTGCTGGTAATCTCAACAGAAGCAGTAAGACCTGAAAGCTCTGCTGCCCGCTCTGCTGCGCGGGCAGCAGAAGCCAGATTGCCGCCGTCATAATCAATTACGGCAACGGAGAGAGAGTTGGGCATATGACCTCGTACGTTCTCGGCCTGCAGAGGGCCAGCGGAGAAAAAGCTCCGGGATGGAGGGAGCCTGGGGGAATTGCAGACGCTTTACAGCTTTCCCTTGGTTGAGGGGATTGCATCCTGAGCGCGCGGGTCTGCTTCTACCGCCATGCGGAGTGCCCTTGCCAGTGCTTTAAAGCCGGCTTCAGCAATATGGTGGCAGTTTTTTCCGGCTTTTTGTGTGAGATGCAATGTTAGCAGGCCAGACATTGCGAATGCACGAAAAAATTCTTCGACCAGTTCTGTATCCATTTCGCCAATGCGGTCACGGTCAAAGGTTGCATCAAAAGCGAGGAAGGGGCGACCGGACAGATCAACAACCGCTTCACACAGAGCTTCATCAAGCGGTACAAGAGCGTGACCAAACCGGCGAACACCGCGTTTGTCACCCAGGGCCTGTCTGAGGGTCTGCCCTATGGCAATGCCGGTGTCTTCAACGGTATGGTGCCCGTCAATATGCAGGTCTCCCTGCACTTTAACTGACAGATCAATCAGGCTGTGTTTTGAAAGAGCTGTCAGCATATGGTCAAAAAAACCAATGCCTGTGTCAATATTCGCTTTACCTGATCCGTCGAGATCCAGGGTCACCGTAATATCTGTCTCGCTGGTTGCGCGATGGGTTGTGGCCTGACGTTCTGTCTTCATAATGGTGTCCTGTATAACCTAAGCTGCAGCATCACGCTATGATGCGTTACCATGCCTGCTGCTCAGAATTTGGTAAATCTATCTTAAGTCTTTTTCAGGCTTAAGTCTTTTTCAGGTTTTTTCAGGGCACGTTGCGTTCAAGCTCATCGAGCCAGAGTCTCGCGTTGCCATCAGAGGGAGCGCGCCAGTCGCCACGTGGTGAGAGACTGCCGCCGGCCATAATTTTGGGGCCGTTGGGCATGGCTGAGCGTTTAAACTGACTGGTGGTGAAAAAACGGTAAAGAAATTTACCAAGCCAGTGTCTGATCGTTACAAGGTCATAGGCCTTACGCTCTGCATCAGGAAAGCCGGGTGGCCAGCTGTCTTCCTCTGCATTTTGCCAGGCCTGCAGGGCCATAAAGGCGATACGTGATGGTGGCAGGCCATAGCGCAGTATATAAAATAAGGTGAAGTCATGCAGAGCATAGGGGCCTATTGTATCTTCTGTGCTTTGTATTTTTCCATTCGTTGCGGGAATGAGTTCGGGAGAGATTTCTGTATTAAGAATTGTGGTCAGAACCGGGGAAACTGTTTGTGAAAAATACCCTGAGGTAATTGCCCAGCGGATGAGGTGCTGAATAAGCGTTTTGGGCAGGCCGGCATTCACATTATAGTGCGACATCTGATCGCCGACACCATAAGTACACCAGCCAAGAGCCAGTTCAGAGAGGTCTCCTGTGCCGATCACAAGCCCGTTATGTTTGTTAGCCAGCCTGAATAAAAAGTCTGTGCGCAGGCCGGCCTGAACATTTTCAAAAGTGACATCATGCACAGCCTCGCCTTTTGCAAAGGGGTGATCAATGTCACGCAGCATCAGAGAGGCTGCTGGCCGGATATCGAGAACTTCGTGTGTGGTACCCAGGGTCTCCATTAAAATATTGGCGCTGGCCAGGGTTTTATCAGTCGTACCAAAGCCCGGCATGGTGTAGGCCAGCACTGATGTGCGGGGCCAGCCCATTTCATCGGCAGCGCGCACAGCGGTCAGCAGTGCCTGGGTCGAGTCCAGCCCTCCCGATATGCCAATGACCATGGTTTTTACGCCGCTGTTGCGCAAGCGTTGTTTGAGTGCCGAAACCTGAATGGTAAAAGCTTCAAAGCAGTCCTGTTCAAGGCGGTGTGGGTCGGAGGGCACGAAAGGAAAACGGTTAAGGGGGCGGCGCAGGCCCAGATTGGTCAGCGGCGGTGTGAAGGTGCTTGTAATACGCTGCCAGGCGGATGTATCGCCAGCAACAGCACGGGCATTTGCGGTGAATGACCCCATGCGCATACGCTCCTGAGCCAGTAGCATGAGGTCGATATCAGCAGTGATAACGCGACTGCCAGAGGGAAAACGTTCGCTTTCTGCCAGTAGCTGCCCATTTTCAAAAATAGAGATTTGCCCATCCCAGGCTACATCTGTCGTGGATTCCCCCTCTCCGGCGGCGGCGTAAATATAAGCAGAGAGGCACCGGGCTGATTGTGAGCGGCATAAAAGATTGCGGGTTTCAGCTTTGCCAACGGTGATGTCACTGGCAGAGGGGTTGGCGAGAATGGTGGCTCCGGCCAGTGCAGCGACTGAACCAGGTGAGACGGGGACCCACATATCCTCGCAGATTTCGATAGCGACGCAGAAATGTGCGATGTCGGCAGCTTCAAATAAAAGGTTTGTGCCAAAAGGCACCGCATATTTCCCTATGCGGATCGTTTCGTTGCGGAGCTGTGCACAGGCTGTGAACTGCCGGGCCTCATAAAACTCTCTGTAGTTTGGCAGGTAGCTTTTGGGTACTACTCCGAGAATTTTTCCGCGATGCAGCACCACGGCACAGTTACATAAGGCTGAACCGTGGCGCAGAGCGGCTCCGACAATGAGCATGGGGAGCAGATCAATGGTAGCTGCAGCGAGCTCAGTCAGTGCGGTTTCTGTCTCGGTGAGAAGTACTTCCTGCTGGCGCAGGTCATCAAGAGAATAGCCTGTCAGGCTGAGTTCAGGAAAAACGCAGAGCGAGCATCCCTGCTCATCGCTGTTTTTTGCAGCCTCAAGGATACGTTCTTTGTTGGTGGCAGGGTCAGCCAGAGCGACAGGAAGGGTGCAGGCGGCAACGCGGGCGTATCCATGGTGGTATAGTGCGTAAAAAACAGAATCTGGCATGATGGTTTTGCGCCCTTCCTCTTATTTTGAGCCGTCAGGAGTGAGCCTGAGCTATGGCAGAATAGTCGTTCTGCCTGGCAGGAAAAAATTTTCAAAAAAAATTATAAAAAAGCAAAATACCCTATTGTGTAATTTTCATCATCAGAATATATAGTCCTCAGTCTGATGCGGGCGTAGCTCAGGGGTAGAGCACAACCTTGCCAAGGTTGGGGTCGTGGGTTCGAATCCCATCGCCCGCTCCAGACTTTTCTCCGAAAAATATAATTAAACCTTGAGGGTTTTGATTGTAATTTTCGTCGAGTTTTTTCCCCTCATCACAGATTGCTGTGTTTTCAGACTCCTCTCCTGAGTTTGGATATGATTTTTTTTATGCTGCGGCGTAATTGGTCCATCCTGTTCAAAACACATTAAATTTTTGCACAGATAACAGAACGAATTCGAAATATTCTGAAGTTAGAATAATTTTAATTGCATGAAGCGGGCCTTTGTGGTCACTATCAGTAATACGGTTTTGTAAATTCGTATTACTGGAGCTCTCATGCGTCTGCCATCACTTCTTCGCAAAAGCGTGTTCGCTGGTATCTGTGCGGCACTTTCCTGCACGTCAGTTTCTGCGGCTTCCCTCAAGGTTGGTTATAGTGACTGGCCAGGCTGGGTCGCCTGGCAGATTGCTATTGATAAAGGCTGGCTGAAAGAGGCGAAGGTTGACGCTGATTTTCAGTGGTTTGATTATGGTGCCTCGCTTGATGCTTTTGCTGCACATAAGCTTGATGCTGTTATGGCGACAAATGGTGACGCCCTGATGATGGGGGCTAATGGCCATAAGGGTGAGATGATTCTCGCGACCGATTATTCCGATGGCAACGATATGGTTGTTGCACAGCCTGGCATTACCAGCATGCAGGAGCTTAAAGGCAAGTCGATTGCGGTTGAGGAGGGTCTGGTCGATCATCTTTTGCTGCTTAAAGCGCTGGAACAGTCAGGCATGTCTGAAAAAGATGTGAAGCTGGTTAATACCAAAACTAACGAAATGCCTCAGGTTCTGGCTTCTGGTGAAGTTGCTGCCGTTGTCGCCTGGCAGCCTAACTCAGGTCAGGCGCTGCGGGCTGTGCCTGGCTCTCGCCCGGTTTTTACATCACATCAGGTGCCTGGGCTGATTTACGATACCATCGTGGTTGATCCGCAATCGGTGCACGATAACCGTGAGCAGTGGCAGCGCCTTGTCGGCGTATGGGATCGTGTAGTGACGTATATTCAGGGCCCCAAAACGCAGCCCGATGCTTTGCGTATTATGTCACATCTCGCAGGGGTCACGCCTGTTGCCTACAAGCATTTTCTTAATGGTACGCACCTTCTGACACTCTCAGATAATAAAGCTGTTTTTGTAAAAAAAGAGGGGCTTTCCTCTCTCTACGGATCAACAGAAGTTGCGAATACATTTAACCTTCAGCAGGGGGTTTATAAAAAATCGCAGAATGTTGACAGTTATATAAATCCGTCTTTTACGGCATCCGTTAAATAAAAGTGCGGCAGGAGAGCATCATGCACAGCTTCAGGGCTTCATGGCGGCTATATGGCCGGACTGACCGGGTATCTCGCCAGATATTTGGTGTTCTGGCAGTTCTCCTGCCTTTGCTGATCTGGAGTTCAGTCAGCTATCTTCCTTTTGTCTGGCATCCGCAGATCATGATTACTGACCCGGGAGGGGAGGAGTATCTTGAAGCTGGTATGCGGATGAATAAAAGCGATTTTTCCCGTGCAGTAAAAGAAATGCAGGATCAGCATCAGGCTGTGCCAAAAGGTGTCGCATCTAATCCTGTTTATCTGCCTTCACCGGGGCAGGTGTTAAAAGCTTTTGTTAATGCCTTTACATCTACAGCTTCTGTCGGGGCAGAGCACTCTATTCTTCAGGCTTTCTGGCACAGTATTCGTATTATTTTCTGGGGATTTTTAATTTCGTCAGTGATCGGCGTGCCTCTGGGTGTATTTTGTGGTGCAATTCCCGCTCTTTCCAGATTACTTGAGCCATTTGTCGATTTCTTTCGTTATCTTCCGGCACCGGCTTTTGGCGCTCTCGCCGTTGCTATTCTGGGTATTTATGATGCTCCGAAAATTGCCATCATTGTAATCGGAACATTGTTCCAGCAGGTTCTGGTAATAGCCAATACAACACGCCAGCTCGATTTCTCACTGGTTGAGGCATCACGTACGCTGGGTGCAAAAGGTTTTCGTTTATTATTTCGTGTTGTTATTCCTGGTATTTTGCCAGATCTTTATAAAGATCAGCGCATTTTGCTGGGGTGGGCCTGGACGTATCTGATTGTCGCTGAGCTGATTGGTACATCATCCGGCATTACATGGTTCATTACACAGCAGGCGCGTTATCAGCATTTTGACAATGTTTTTGCTGCTATTGCCCTGATTGGTGTCGTTGGCCTTGGAACTGATATTGTTCTGGGTCTGCTCGGTCGTAAACTGTTTACATGGAAAAGGGAGAATGGCTGATGACTGATAAAGCAGAACATACCCTTCCTGATTATCGTGATCTTCCGCCTGATGTTGCAGAGCGTATGGCACAGATTAAAAAACGAGATTATGTTTTAAAAATTGACCATGTTACAAAAGAGTTTGTGCAAAAACGTTCCCGTGTCAAAGCTCTTGATGATATAGAATTTGGTGTGCATCGCCGCGAACTGGTCTGTGTTGTCGGGCCATCAGGATGTGGAAAATCAACCCTTATTCGTATCCTGGCAGGCCTGGAAGATCCGACAAGCGGTCATATTCTGATGGATGGCAAGTCGGTACACGGTCCAGGTGCAGACCGGGGTATGGTTTTTCAGAAATATACACTCTTTCCATGGCTGGATGTTTGTCAGAACGTCATGTTTGGTATCGAAATGGCTGGTGTCAGCCGTCTTGAGGCCCAACGCCAGGCACTGCAATGGTTACAGATGATTGGTCTGGAGCAGTTTGCAAAGGCTTATCCGCATCAGTTGTCAGGTGGTATGCAGCAAAGAGTTGCAATTGCGCGTGCTCTTGCGGCTTCACCTCGTGTGCTGCTGATGGATGAATCCTTTAGCGCTCTTGATGCCCAGACCCGCACAAAAATGCAGAATTATCTGATGGAGATCTGGCGTAAAATTGACATAACAATAGTCTTTATCACGCATGATCTTGATGAAGCTATTTATCTTGCTGATCGTATCCTTGTTCTTAAACCTAACCCTGGTCGGGTTGAAGAGGTTATAGAAGTACCTCTGTCACGGCCACGCAGGGCAGAGCAGATGACGTCAGATGAGTTTCTGGCAACTAAAGCTCATCTTGAGGAACTTATTCGTTCTTTCGGTGTGCCAGATGAGAATGCAGAGGACGAGGATGTAAAAATTGATCTCCCCCTCCTCACGCTTGTGACAGATAAAGTAGAGTAGGAGAGACCGGAATGAGCGGCAAAGAACCCAAAGAGCAAATCAGCCGTATCAGTGTATCGCTGTCGCCGGTTATTCTGCGTGAGCTGGATGCTATGGTTGAGGCAAAAGGTTATGCCAGCCGGTCTCAGGCTATTCAGAATATTGTGCATCAGGAGCTGATGTCATGTCGCCAGGAAAGCGGTGATGAGCTTTCGGCTGGTGTTATCATTCTTTTTTATAATAACACGGTTGCAAATCTTCCGCAGAGACTGGCTGATCTGCAATATGAAAATCTGGCTGAGGTTATTAGTTCCCTGCATGTTAACCTCATTCGTCGTCAGACACTCGAAGTTTTGCTCGTTCAGGGTAAAGTAAAAAAACTTCAGGAAATAGCTGATCAGTTTATCACATTGCCTGGTGTTATATCTGGTCGCCTTCACCTGATTGCTTCACTTATTCCTCCCGTTCACGAAACAGGTCGTGAGCTTGAACTTAATGTCGAAGAACCCTGATATTTTTTATCTTCCCTGAATAATACAGGAGAGTTTTATGCAAATTGATCAACAGTCACCAGAATGGTACCGTGCGCGTTATAATCAGCTGCGCGATCAGGCCCTTGAAACAGAAAACAGCGTGCGTGCTCCGGCAGCGCCTGTTGAGATGAAAGAAGAAGATGTTCTCCATCGTGAGACTATTCCGGGTGGATGGTACTGGAGCACGTTTCTGCCGCGTGGTCAGGCTCTCCGGCTGCTGAATACATCAGGTAATAATGGTGTTTCAGTTGCCTTGTGGAACGCCGATGACCTAAGTGAGCGTTATAATGCGGGTGATACTATTAAGCTGCAATGGACAACCTGCCTGACAACAGGGCGTGTATTATTTTCTGATATGGGGCGGGTTCTCGCTTCGGTTATTGCTGATACATGTGGTTTTAGTGACACCCTGGCCGGTGGCAGTACACCACAAAGCAATATGCGTAATTTTGGTTCTTCATCCCTGCGTAACACGCGTAATAATTTTCGTCTCACTGCCGGAAAATACGGCATGTCGCAGCATGATGTGACCTCCTGCATTACGTTTTTCTCGCATATCAGTACACAGGCTGATGGAAGCTTTAAGTGGGTTGAGGGTGATGTAAACCCCGGTGATTATGTTGATCTGCGCGCTGAAATGAACCTGCTGGTTGCAGTTTCAAACTGCCCGCACCCATTTGCGCCTGATGCAGATTTCACACCTGGTCCGGTTGAAGCTGTGCGCTGGCAGGCGCCGAAGCCAGCGGCAGATGATCTGTGCCGTAATTTCTGTGAAGAAGCCCGCCGTGGTTTCGACAATACCGATATTCTGTTTGCCTGAGCGGAGTCAGACCTATGACAGAGCATGAAATCAGCAAAGTTTTTTCAACTGTAGTTCTCGATCACGTCATTCCTGCGCGTACACCATGGTCTGGTGTTGTGCGTAAAGGTCAGGTGATCCGGATTATAGATCTTGAAAGTCAGCAGGCTGTTGATGCACTTTTTTATAACGCCCATGCTTATCATGAGCGCTACAGTGCGCAGGATACACTGGTAAACCAGGGTGCCGCTTATATCAGTACAGGTACCAGCCTTTATTCAAATGAAGGTAATGTACTGATGACTGTTGTGGCTGATACCTGCGGTCGTCATGACACACTGGCCGGTGCCTGCAGCTGTGAATCAAATACCGTGCGTTTTGGGCATGAGACGAAATATATGCATGCCTGTCGTGAGAACTTCCTTCTTGAAGTTGAAAAATACGGTATGAGTAAAAGAGATATCGTTAATAACGTTAACTTTTTTATGAATGTTCCCATTTTGCAAAATGGCGAGCTGGTTATTGACGATGGCCTTTCTGATCCGGGTGGATATGTCGATCTGCGCGCAGAGATGGACACACTGGTCGTGATCTCCAACTGCCCGCAGGTAAATAACCCCTGCAATGGCTTCGTGCCGACCCCGGTTCGCGTCGTTATCGGCGATCCTGTTTCTCTTTGACGCTAAGGGCAGTCTGTCATGTTCACAAAGGTATTGATTGCTAATCGCGGAGAGATCGTGCGTCGTGTTGGTCGTACGTTAAAGCGGATGGACATAGCATCCGTCGCTGTCTGCTCTGAAGCTGACCGTTTCACGCCGCCTGTGCTTGAGGCAGATGAATCTGTTCTCATTGGTCCTGCTGCGGTTAGTGAAAGCTACCTGAACATGGACGCAATTTTGCAGGCCTGTATCAGTACAGGAGCGCAGGCTGTTCATCCTGGTTATGGTTTTTTAAGTGAACGTGCAGAGTTTGCTGAAAGGCTTGCTCTGCATGGTATTAAATTTATGGGTCCTCGCCCTGAGCATATGCGTGCTTTCGGCCTTAAGCATACAGCCCGTGACCTGGCACGACAGAATAACGTCCCACTTTTGCCAGGCACTGATATTCTTGAGAGTGCTGACGCAGCCTTAAAAGCTGCTGCTGAAATTGGCTATCCGGTCATGCTGAAAAGCACAGCCGGTGGCGGTGGCATTGGTATGCAGATCTGTCATAACGAGGCTGAACTGCAGGAATGTTTTGCCGCTGTTTCGCGTATGGGGGGTAATAATTTTGGTGATGCCCGCGTCTTTTTAGAAAAATTCATTGCCTGTGCACGTCATGTTGAAGTTCAGATTTTTGGTGATGGACGCGGGAATATTCTTACACTGGGTGAGCGTGACTGCTCCCTTCAGCGTCGTAATCAGAAGGTTATTGAAGAGACACCAGCTCCAGGTCTTTCTGATGAAACGCGCGCTGGTTTGCGCGAAGCCGCACGTGCTCTCTGTGCTGCTGTGGCATATGAATCAGCAGGTACAGTTGAGTTTATTTATGATACAGAAAGCGGAGATTTCTACTTCCTTGAAGTGAATACGCGTCTTCAGGTTGAGCACTGTGTGACTGAAGAAGTGTTCGGGATTGATCTGGTTGAATGGATGGTACGCCAGGCTGATGGCAGTCTGGTTCTTCCTCCGCAGGAAAGTCTCATACCAGAAGGTGCTGCCGTGGAAGCTCGTATTTATGCCGAGAACGCGGCAGAAAATTTCCGTCCTTCTACAGGGCGTCTTACTGAAGTCAGTTTTGCTCCTGGCGTGCGTGTTGATGGCTGGGTTGAAACCGGCACTGAAGTCACCCCCTATTATGACCCCATGCTGGCAAAAGTGATTGCCCGAGGTGCCTCGCGTGAGGAGGCATTTGCTAACCTTAATGCTGCACTGACTGAAACACGCCTTAGCGGCCTTGAAAGCAATCTTGATTATCTGTGCGCTATTACTGCCGATGAGACGGTAAAAGAAGGTAAAGTTTTTACAGGCCTGCTCAATAGTTTTGCATATATGCCTGCAACAATCGAGGTTGTTGCTCCAGGCCTGCAGTCTACAGTGCAGGACTGGCCAGGCCGTGTTGGTTACTGGGATGTCGGCGTGCCGCCAAGCGGCCCGATGGATGACCATAGTTTTCGTCTGGCAAACCGTATTGTTGGTAATGCAGAAGGTAAACCTGCGCTTGAGTTTACCGCTACGGGGCCGGTATTACGTTTTAATGCACCGGCTCTTATCGGTCTTTCAGGGGCGTGGATGCCCGCCACGCTGGACGGGGAGGAGGTGCCTTACTGGCAGCCGGTAGAAGTTAAAGCTGGTCAGGTTCTGGCTCTGGGGCAGATCAAGGGAGCGGGGCATCGCACTTATCTGGCCGTACGGGGTGGTATTGATGCACCGCTATATCTGGGGTCAAGTGCGACCTTTATGCTGGGGCAGTTTGGTGGTCATGCCACGGGTCAGCTGCGCACGGGTGATGTGCTTCGTCTTGCAAAAGCTGAGGGTGCTATTTCTGCCCCGGTTACAATTGCAGCAGAAGACCGTCCTGCCCTTACCCGCACCTGGGAGCTTGGCGTGCTGTATGGTCCGCACGGCGCACCAGACTTCTTCCTTGAGGAGGATATAGCAACTCTGTTTTCCAGTGAATATGAGGTGCATTTTAACAGCGCCCGTACAGGTGTGCGTCTGATCGGTCCTAAGCCGCGCTGGGCCAGAACTGATGGCGGAGAGGCGGGGCTGCACCCTTCTAATATTCACGATAATGCTTATGCTATTGGCGCTATCGATTTTACAGGCGATATGCCCATCCTCCTGGGGCCAGACGGACCAAGCCTTGGTGGTTTTGTTTGCCCTGCCGTGTTGACGCGTGATGAATTGTGGAAAATGGGACAGCTGCACCCGGGTGATAAGGTGCGTTTCCGGCGCGTAACGCCTGAGCCCGTCAGTGTTGCGTTTTTGCCTGAGCCGATTGTCGCTGATACTCCGGTTCTGTTCCGCTCAGAGGGTGAAATTCCGGTTGTTTATCGTCGTGCCGGTGACTGTTATCTGCTGCTTGAGTTTGGTCCGCCAGAGCTTGATATCGCGTTGCGCCTGCGTGTGCAGTTGATGCTCGAACGCCTTAAAGAAGCGGCTATAGACGGTATTATTGATATGACACCGGGCATCAGGTCGCTACAGGTGCATTATAATCCTGATGTTCTTACGTTATCTTCATTGCTTGAGACACTGCATACGACAGAGCAGGCTTTGCCTTCGGGTGATGATGATATTGTGGTGCCAAGTCGTATAGTTTACCTGCCTGTTTCGTGGGATGATGAGCAGGCTCGTCTTGCGATGCAGCGTTATCAGGAGCTCGTGCGCCCTAATGCACCATGGTGTCCGTCAAATATAGAATTTATTCGTCGTATTAATGGTCTTTCATCAGTTGAGGCTGTGAAAGATATTATTTTCAGCGCTTCATATCTTGTTATGGGGCTGGGCGATGTTTATCTTGGTGCTCCTGTTGCAACGCCTGTAGACCCTCGTCACCGTCTGGTGACAACAAAATATAATCCTGCCCGTACCTGGACACCTGATAACGTTGTGGGTATTGGCGGCAGCTACATGTGTATTTATGGCATGGAAGGCCCTGGCGGTTATCAGCTTTTCGGGCGTACAACACAGGTCTGGAATACATGGAGAACAACAGATGTTTTTCATGAAAACACCCCATGGCTATTACGGTTTTTTGATCAGATTCGTTTTTATCCGGTCTCGCATGATGAGCTGATGGAAGCACGTGCAGCCTTCCCGCACGGGCGTTTCTCTGTCAGAATTGAAGAGACAAAATTTAGCCTTTCAGAATACCGCAATTTTCTTGAAGCTAATAAAGTTGAAATTGGTGAAGCCTGTGCGCGTCAGCAGGCTGCTTTTGAGGCAGAGCGCCAGGAGTGGATTGCAAAAGGTCTTGATACTTTCGAGGCTGAAGATAACAGCAGTCTGGCAGATGAGTCGGTTTTGCCTGAAGGGCAGATGAGTGTTGATAGCCCCGTTCCCGGGAGTGTTTGGCAGATACAGGTGGCAGTAGGTGACCGGGTTAAAGTGGGTGACACCGTTGCGATCATTGAATCAATGAAAACTGAAATGAAAATCAGCTCACCTGCTAGTGGTGAAGTGAAAGAAATTCTTTGTCGTAAAGGCCGCGAAGTGCGAGGAGGTGAACGCATTATGGTGGTGTGCACCGACTAAAGCCGCATAATAATTTATTTCTTTTGCAGCAGTAATAAGGATATAAAAATCATGTCATTTCCTGCAATGTTACAGATTACGCCCCTTCTTACTGCCTGTCGCAATGGTGCACTCACCCCGACAGATATTGTGCGTGAGGTGCTGGCGCGTATCGACGCTTATCATGCAGTTGATCCCGCAGTGTGGATTACGCGTGTCTCACCTGAACGTCTTCTTGCAAGAGCCGCTGAGCTTGAGAGTTTATCAGCTGATGATCTGCCGCTTTATGGGGTTCCTTTTGCGGTAAAAGATAATATTGACGTAGCTGGTTTGCCCACGACTGCGGCCTGTCCGGCTTTTGCTTATGAAGCGAAAGAAAATGCAGAGGTGGTTAGCCGCCTTGAGGCTGCCGGGGCTATAGTGGTAGGCAAAACCAACCTTGATCAGTTTGCGACTGGTCTTGTCGGGATGCGCTCGCCTTACGGGCAGCCTCATAGTGTCTTTAGTGCAGAGCATGTGTCAGGAGGCTCAAGCTCAGGCTCAGCCGTTGCTGTTGCAGCCGGTCTGGTATCTTTCGCTCTGGGCACTGATACGGCAGGTTCAGGACGAGTACCTGCTGCTTTTAACAACATTGTCGGGCTTAAGCCGTCACGCGGCGCACTGAGCAATTATGGTCTGGTGCCTGCCTGCGCTTCAATCGATTGCATTTCTGTTTTTGCAGCATCGACAGCTGATGCCTGGTGTGTTGAACAGTGTGCCGCTGCTCCTGATGCTCGCTCGCCTTACTCACGCGCTCTGGCTCCGCGTGCTTTGCCAGCAGGGCCCTTTCGTTTTGGTGTACTGCGTGAGCAGGATCGTTTTTTTGACGGTAATACATATAATGCTGCTTTGTATGAGCAGGCGATTTCTCAGCTTAAAAAAATGGGTGGTATTGAAGTTGAGATTGATTTCACACCGCTTAAAGAAACAGCAGAGCTTCTTTACAGTGGCCCGTTTGTCGTCGAGCGTTTAGCTGCGGTTAAAGAGTTTTATAAAAATAATCGACAGGATATGGACCCTGTCGTTGGTAAAATTATTGACGGTGCCGCTCATTATTCAGCTACTGATGTGTTTGATGGTATTTATCGCCAGCACCAGCTTAAACAAATTGCAGACCGGATGTGGAAGCAGTTTGATGTAATGGTCGTGCCAACAGCGCCTCGCATTGTAACAAAAAAGGAAGTGATTGATCAGCCTGTTGTAGCGAACAGTATGCTTGGCACCTACACTAATTTTGTAAATCTGCTTGATATGGCAGCCTGTGCGGTGCCGGCAGGTTTTTCACCTGATGGTATGCCTTTTGGTGTAACATTTATTGCACCTGCTCTGACGGATTGTGATCTGGCATCTCTTGCCGGGCGTTTTCATAAAGAGGCTCAGCATACAACGGGTTTGTCCGGCACACATTTAATGACAGCTGACGACAATGCCGCACAGCCTGCACCTGGTAATATTCTGGTTGCTGTTGTTGGTGCGCATCTGAAGGGCTTTCCCTTGCACTGGCAGCTTGAGCAGGAGCAGGCGGTGCTGAAAGCGACGACACGCACTGCGGCAGATTATCGTTTATTTGCTTTGCCCAATGCGACGCCTCCTAAACCGGGTCTGGTGCGTGAGAGGGGCTTTTCAGGGCCTGGTCTTGAAGTCGAGGTTTACGAGCTTTCAGCCGGAGGTTTTGGTCGTTTTGTTGCTGGTCTGCCTCAGCCAATGGCGATTGGTAAAATTTCACTGGCTGATGGCAGTGAGGTTTGCGGCTTTTTGTGTAGTGAGGCGATAGCACGTAGTGGAAAAGAAATTACTGCGAGTGGTGGCTGGCGTTACGCTAAAATTTAATATGTTTTTGCGTTGTTTCAGAACTTGCCTCGAGAAGTTCTGAAACAACATAATTTTTATATTTTATATTTTGTTTTTTTATATTATTTTTATGAATATCTTTTTAAATTTTTCACGATACAGAAAGTAAAAATAAATTTTTTCATTTTTAAATTCTTTTTTATATATTTCTCATATGCAGAATCGTTTAGTGTAATCTTTTAACGTCTTTCTCCTTATTCTATATTACAAAATCATCAAAAAAATGTAATATATTTGTCAGTAAGAGTTTGTAACTTAATGATATTATTGAGATAAATAAAAATATTTCCTGAAAGTTATTTTATCACAAGCGATTGATATAAGAGCAAAATGATTGACATGAAATCACTTTGCAATTCAGCTATTCCAGAAATGTAACAACTTTTCAGAGGAACATTCTGCTTTGTCTA
Organism: Acetobacter sp. DmW_043; assembly: GCF_002153485.1. Taxonomy (NCBI): domain Bacteria; kingdom Pseudomonadati; phylum Pseudomonadota; class Alphaproteobacteria; order Acetobacterales; family Acetobacteraceae; genus Acetobacter; species Acetobacter sp. DmW_043. The sequence goes on from NZ_JOMN01000008.1 coordinate 64,435, forward strand.
TCAATAAACTGACTCTATCAAAAAATAAATAATATAGTTATGATCAAAAATAATAATAAAAAAGTAGTATCGCTAATTGTATTTTCATTTTTTATGGCTGCGCCAGCTTATGCTGGTCAAAGTAAGTATGATGACAAAATATCTCAGTTAATTGCTATTATAAATAAACAGTCACAACAGATTCAGTCTCTTGAAAAGCGCATGGGGCAAATAGAGTCCCGTAAAGTTTATGTTAAAAAAGTAACCTACAATAAAAAGCAGAATGAAGATGCGAGTGTTGTAAGGCGAATAAATTATTCCGGAACACCAGAGGAAAGTATCAGGTTTCATGATCCTTATGCAGAAAGAGTCGAGAGCAATAATTATTTTGAAAAATTATTTGGTTATTCAGCAAGAGATAATAAAAGCACGACACAGGTCAATGGTCTGATCCTGAAGTGGGGAAATGGAATTCCCGCCATTACGACAGAGAATGGTGATTATTCATTCCGTCTGAGAGGCAGGATCCTGGCTGATTATGGGTCTTCTTTTGGTAGTCGTTTTCATAATCTGAATGTTTCCAGAACGATGATGCGTGCTGCGCGTATCGGTGCTGAAGGTCGAATTAAACAACTGTCATGGGTTATCGAGAGTGATTTCTCAAGCAACTCACTTGTTCTGATGAGTGCTTATGCGACATGGACAACAAAAACATTCGGTCACGTTGCTGAATATACGCTTGGGCATAAATTTTCAGAACGTGGCTTTGATGGTTCGACAGGTTCATATAATACCGTCTTTCTGGACCGCGATTTAGTTGCTACGACACTGGTGCCGGTTATGGGGTGGTATGGTCTTGGCGGGGCTTATAAAATATATGGTAATAACTGGCATGTGGCGACACAGATAGCTGGTGATCAGGTTAACAACGTTAACATGAAAAATAATATACGTGACGATATTACTTATTTAGCCAGAGCACATTATATTCCATTCAGAAACAACACATATCTTTTGCATCTGGGGATATGGGGTTATTATGAAGATGTTAAACCAGCGCAAAATTTTACGCAGGATATAGAGGCGCTTAGTCGTACAAATAATAACTTTAATTTGCAGTTTGGCCCAACAGCTCCTCTTGCACATTCATTTGCAGGGGGACTGGAACTTTTCGGTATGAGGAAGAGTATGTGGGCTCTTGTTGAGTTCGGTGCACGTCGTATGACATTGCGGCGTACTTCAGGGATAGCTTCGAGTTCGACTGATTTTGCCGGTATGACAGGCACAGTCAGGGCATTTAGTGCTCAGTATGGTGTTTTTCTGACAGGTGAGAAGCCGAACTATATGCCACGTAATGGCGTGTGGGGTCTGCCACATGTCCTGCATCCGGTGATTGATGGTGGTATGGGTGCGTGGGAGCTGGCTTTCCGCTGGGACTGGGCAAATTCGTCTCATGTTTTCTCAGGAGCAGATGCATGGACGTTAACCGCTGGTCTTAACTGGTATCTTATGAGCACAGCGCATCTGATGTTTAACTATACGCACGCTCATGTTTATAATGCGACGGGAGATTACATCGGTAGTAATAGTGGTGATACATTTGGTGCCAGGGTTGCTGTTATATTTTAATCTAATTTTTTTAATAGTTCATAACTATAATATATAAAAATTATATATTATATATCCCTCTTGGGTAAAAAATAAATCTGTCAGAGAGAACTTTCTGACAGATTTTTTATTAAGTTATTTCTGGAGACTATTTTCAATAAATGCTGGAACCAGAGGGTTATGACGTTGCAGATAGTTTTTTGACGGAAGTTCGTCGATATTCCAGCCACCCCCCATATCAGCAATCAGCTTAACACTGGCAAGTAAACGATTTTGCTGAATTTGTAAGGCTGTTTGCTGACTACTGAGCGCACTACGCTGGCTTGTAAGTACGGTTGTATAAATAGCAGTACCATATTTATACTGACTGACAGAGACATCAGCTGCGTGAATAGCTGACTGCACAGCATGTTTCTGCTCTTCAGCCTGTTGTTTTAATATCCTCAGACTGGATAACTGATCTTCCGTATCCTGAAGGGCCGTAAGAACAGTTTGTCTGTAAGTTGCGACAGCACTGTCATAATCTGCATTGGCTTCTTCAACAGCTGCTGTGCGTGCACCACCGGCAAAAATAGTTTGTGAGGCCGATGCACCAAGAGACCATATGCGGTTGCTAACCTGAATGAGTGACTGAACAGGGTTGCCGCTGTATCCATAAGCAGCCGACAAGGAAAGCTGAGGATAGAAGGCGCCAATTGCAACACCAATCTCAGCATTATACTGTTCCATGGCTCTTTCAGCCGATGCAATATCAGGGCGACGTTGCAGTAAAAATGCTGGTATAGAAACAGGAATTTCCGGAATGGAAGCAGGAAGAGCGTTTCGTGACAGCGAAAGTTCGGCTGGAGGTCTGCCTATAAGCACAGCAATGGCATGTTCATATTCTGAACGTGTAACGTCTGTTGCTGTTGCATTAGCGCGCGCAGCGTCCAGCTGGTTCTGAGCCTGCCATACATCATTACCATTCATTGTGCCGCCCTGGTGCTGAGCCTGTACAATAGCAAGTGTGTGCTCATATAACGTGATATTACGTTCAAGTAGTGCTTTGAGTGAGTCCTGGTAGCGCAGCTCAAAATAATCCTGAGCCAGCTGTGACTGGTAAGAGAGGCGTGCATTAGCCAGATCAGCAGCACTTGCCTGTGCGGCTGTAACCTGTTCCTGGATCTGACGGCGGATTTTACCCCAGATATCAACGGTCCAGTCTGCTGACAACTGTGCGGCGTAGGTATTGCGTGTTCTGCCTGTGCTGTATTGTGTTCCGCTTGTTGATGTTGCTGTGCCACCCTGACTGTTTCGTGAAAAATTAAGCCCACCAGTAAGGGTTGGGTAAAGGTTGGCCTGTGCAGCCATGACAAGAGCCTGAGCATTGCGATACTGGGCTTCGTATTTTTTAAGATTCTGGTTGGAAATTGAAACCTGTGATTCCAGTTCATTCAGAACCGGATCGTTATAAATTGTCCACCAGGTACCCTTGGGAATAGCAGCCATATCCGGCTGCGCTTTTGACCATCCAGGTGCCGGCTGTGTTTCTTTGAATTTTGCAGAAAGCACAGCTTTGGGGCGTTTATAATCCGGCCCGACCAGAATACAGCCTGATAAAATTGTGGGGGTAATCAGCGCAGCCATTGCCTTGAGCAGAGACCGACCGGAAAGTGAAGAGCGTGAGAGTGTCATGGCAACAATATTCCGAAAGAGGTCAGGAGCGACGGATACGTATGGAACGAAGAGGTTTCAGGATAGCATGTATAACAGCGGGAATAGCTTTGCGTCCCCACATGCCAAGTCTGTCCAGGTAAATATACACAACCGGAGTGGTGAAAAGTGTTAGTACCTGACTAAGTGCAAGGCCGCCAATGATAGCAATGCCAAGAGGTCGGCGTAGTTCTATGCCATAACCATTCCCCAGTACGAGCGGTACTGCACCAAGAGCTGCGGCTAGTGTTGTCATGAGGATAGGGCGAAAGCGCAGCATGCAGGCCTGATAAATAGCATCGTGAGCCGAGAGGCCATGTTCACGCTCTTCAGTGATTGCAAAATCTACGAGCATAATAGCATTTTTCTTAACTATACCTATCAGAAGAATAACGCCGATAAGTCCGATAAGATCAAATTCCTGTCCGCTCAGATAAAGTGCAAGCAGGGCTCCTGCGCCGGCAGAGGGCAGGGTGGATAGAATGGTAATCGGGTGGACATAACTTTCATATAAAATGCCCAGAACAACATAAACAGCGAGCAGCGCTGCGAGAATAATTAAAGGCTCGTTACTGCTTTCCTGCTGCAGGCGTGCAGTTGTTCCTGCAAATCCACCATGGACAGAGGATGGTATCTTCAGATTTGCCATATCATCGGCAATAATACGTGCCGCATCATTTATAGATGCTCCTGCAGTCAGGTTGAAAGATAACGTTGCAGCAATGGCCTGTCCCTGATGATTAATGTTCACTGGTGTGGTGCCGCGTGACATATGAGCAATAGCGGATAGTGGTACCATAGTTTCAGCATTAGAAGAGACAGCTGAGCCATTTGATGCACCACTTCCTCCAGCGAGGCTGTTAGCAATCTGGTTTTTAAAAGACTGGCTGTTTTGTGCAGATGTTGCATCATCGACATCAGATGATGATGAAGATGTCGTTGTTGTACCAGATGAGCGGATTGTATTACTTTGCGTGCTGCCGCTTGCGGTGCCACCTGCTGTGCTAACCCATGTCATTTGCAGCATATCTGCATTTTTCCAGAACTCTGGTTTAACATTCATAACAACACGATACTGGTTAAGCGCATTATAAATAACTGATGCAGCCCGCTGACCATAGGCATCATAAAGTGTGTTAGCTACAAGCTGTGCTGTCAGACTGGTTCTGGCTGTACTGTCACGGTTAATATTAACATTTTCAGCCAGACCTTTTTGCTGAATATCTGTCGAAATATCAGCTAATTCAGAATGCTTTTGTAAAGCCTGCTGAAGCAGGGGCATCCAGTGATAGAGAGTGGCGGCATCATCGCTCTCAAGTGTGTACTGATAGGCCGCATTGCCTGAGCGTGGGCCGCCAGGCAGCAAACTTGGCACACTGGAAAGAAACTTTGCTCCTGCAATATTATCTGTACGTTGCCTGAGGTCAGCAACCGTTTTATCAACTGATACTTTGCGTTGATCTTTCTCTTTCAGTTCAATAAAAATCATAGCCTGGTTAGCTGAGTCACGACCACCCAGGAAGCCGACAACACTATTAACTTCTTTGTTGCCCAGTATACGATTTTCAATGTCCTTAACTTTACCTATCATGCTTTTAAAAGAAATAGACTGATCGGCGACCAGATGAGCCATCAGTGATCCTGTATCACTTTCAGGAAAAAGACCTTTGGGCATAATAATAAAAAGTATACCCATAATAACAATAGTTGCCGGAAGTGAGAGAAGTACGAGAACAGGATGTTTAAGAGAGCGGTCAAGCATGTGACCATAACTGGCATGAAGAAGGTTAAAACCATTTTCCAGAAAAGCAGAAATTTTGTTTAGCCAGTTTTTGTTTCTGATACTTTCTTCATGATCCATTTCCTCTTTTGATTTGAGCATAAAGGAACACATCATGGGGGTAAGGGTGAGTGACAGCACCATTGACACCATGACGGTAATTGAAATGGTCATAGCAAATTCATGGAGCAGGCCGCCAAGCATGCCCCCAAGCATCGTAATGGGAAAGAAAACGGCAACCAGTGAGAGTGAAACTGAAAAAACAGTAAAAGCGACCTCTTCTGCCCCTTTCAGAACAGATTCTTTGTGTGGCATGCCATTTTCGATATGACGACTGATATTTTCAAGTACAACAATGGCATCATCCACAACAAATCCTGTCGCAATGGTCAGAGCCATCAGAGAGAGACTGTCGAGGGAGTATCCCATCAGTTTCATTACGCCAAAAGTCGTTATGAGAGATGAGGGAATAACAACAGCAGGGATCATAGTTGTACGTGGTGATCGCAGGAAAAGCAGAACAACAGCGATAACCAGAATAACAGAAAGAACAAGAGTGCGCTGTGTGTCTTCAAGTGCAGCACGAATGGTGACAGAACGATCGCTGCAGACATGTAGCTCTACATCAGCAGACAAAGCTGAGTGTAATAGTGGAAATTTTGCACGGATCTCATTAATTGTTTTGACAACATTTGTACCAGATCGTGGAAAAACGATGGCCAGAACAGCAGGTGTCTGATTATAAAATCCACCTGTTTCGACATTTTCTACACTGTCTGTTACATCTGCAACATCAATAAGGTGAACCGGGCGGTTGCTGCGGTAGGCAACGATCAGACCTTTCAGGTCTTTTGCTCCATGTACCTGGTCGTTTGTCTGCAGAATAAGGCGCTGTTTACCACGAGTGATAAATCCCTTGGGAGTATTCGCGTTAGCTGATGCCAGGGCTGCACGGATATCTTCAAACCCGATTCCATATTTGTAGAGTTTGAGAGGGTTCATCTCAACGCGAACGGCAGGCAGAGCACTGCCACCAAGCTGAATGTCACCAACACCGCTTACTGAATCAAGATGCTGAGCCAGCACATTTGTGGCTTCATCATAAAGTTGTGCTGGTGTACGGGTTTTTGATGTCAGTGCCATAACGAGGATAGGCATGCCTGATGTATTGGCAATGCGGTATGATGGATCCTGTCGCAGGGTTGTTGGCAGGTCTGTACGGGCTGCACGAATGGCGGCCTGCACATCTCTGGCGGCACTGTTTACATTACGTGATGAAACAAACTGGAGTGAGATACTGACCTGCCCTGTGACGGAGCGTGAAGTCATCGCATTCAGCCCTGAAATCGTCCCGAGATGCCGTTCAAGAGGTTCCGCAATAGTGCTCGCCAGTTCCTCAGGTGTCCCGCCTGATTGCTGAGCGGAGACCTGAATCATGGGCATATCAATGGCTGGCAGGCTTGCAACAGGCAGCATTGTATACCCAATGAGACCGGCCAGTATCATACCAATAACGATAAGTGTTGTGCCTACCGGGCGTTTGACACACAAAGCAACAGGAGACATTTATAATTCTCCTGAAGAGCTGGATGCAGATTTTTTGTGCCTTTGCTGCCATGAAACGACACGCTGGCGCATATATTCCATTTTCAGGTAAATAACCGGGGTGGTGAATAGTGTCAGAAGCTGACTGACCAGCAGTCCACCGACAATAGCATAACCCAGCGGGCGGCGTAGTTCAGAGCCAACCCCGGTGCCAAGGGCCAGTGGCACAGCGCCGAGCATAGCTGCCAGAGTTGTCATCAGAATAGGACGAAAGCGTAGCATTGCTGCCTGAATAATTGATGCTTCAGGTGATTGTTTTTCAATACGCTCGGCTTCAAGAGCAAAGTCGATCATCATGATCGCGTTTTTCTTGACGATACCAATCAGCAGAACAATGCCGATAACCCCCATAATATCCAGTCCTGCTCCTGTGATCCATAGCATCAGAAGAGCACCGACAGCAGCTGAGGGTAGTGTTGACAGAATTGTCAGTGGATGAATGAAGCTTTCATATAAAACACCCAGAACAATATATACAGCGGCGAGGGCAGCAAGAATTAACCACATTTCGCTCGACATGCTACTTTCAAAAACCTGTGCGGTTCCCTGAAAGGATGTCCGCATGGTGTCAGGAAGATGTAAGGCAGAACGTGTTTTGTCGATAGCTGTTACGGCATCTCCCAGTGAGTATCCCGGCGTGACATTAAACGAAATTGTTGCTGCAGGAAATTGCGCTACATGGGTAATGAGCAGAGGTGCTGTTGATGACGTGATTTTTGCAACTGAGCCTAATGGTACGAGCCCCGATGTCGGGTCACGTTCAGGGCCGGTTGTGTCGCTCCCGCGTGATGCGCTTCCTGCCATATAAAGCTGGTCAAGTGCTGAAGGATTTTTTTGTAACTCAGGCAGTGCTTCAAGAATAACACGGTACTGATTTGCCTGCGTGTAAATAGTTGTAATCTGACGCTGCCCGAATGAGTCATATAACAGGTTATCAACCGTCTGCGGTGTAATCGAAAAGCGTGCACCGGTAGAGCGGTTAAGTGTGACGTCAGCGGCCAGTCCTTTTGCCTGAAGGTCAGATGTTACATCAGAAAGAGAGGGAGCTTTTTGCAGCGCACTGATCAGCTGAGGTACCCATGATGTCAGACGGTCTACGCTGGTGTCTTCAATCAGAAACTGATAGCGCGTCGCTGATACGGTTGTGTTCAGTGTAAGATCCTGCACAGGCTGCACATATAGTCGTGTGCCTGGTATCTGCAGGGCTTCTTCCTGCAGGCGCAAGGCAATTTCACTGGCTGTCAGCGTTCTCTTATTATGTGCTTTGAGATTAATTTCAAAACGTCCGCGGCTCAGTGTCGTGTTGTCACCATCTACTCCGATATAGGAAGAAAGACTTACTACATCGGGGTCTTTAAGCAATGTGGCTCCAAGTTTGCTTTGCAGCACTTTCATTTCATCGAAAGAGATAGAGCCATCCATTACTGAAATACCCTGTAAAACACCGGTATCCTGTTCAGGGAAGAGTCCTTTAGGGATGGTTATAACAAGAGCTGCAGTTGCAATCAGCGTTATACCGAAACAGAGCATTGTAAGTGTCTGATGGCGTAACACCAGGTGAAGACCCTTGCCGTAAGCTTCTATGACGCGGGTAATAAAGTGGTCAGTGGCTGTTGCCCATTTGGGTTTTTCTCCACTGTGATCATGATCTTTTAACAGGCGTGCGCAAAGCATAGGTACCAGTGTCAGTGATACAGCTGCCGAAATAATAATTGTCACAGCCAGAGTTACTGAAAACTCGTAAAAAAGCCGGCCAATGACATCGCTCATGAACAGCAGAGGAATGAGCACGGCGATCAGTGAGACCGTCAGAGAGATAATGGTAAAACCAATTTCACCAGAACCCTCAACAGCCGCTTTATAGCGGCTTTCTCCTTTTTCAACATAGCGTGCGATGTTTTCAATCATAACAATCGCATCGTCAACGACAAAGCCTGTTGCGATAGTGAGAGACATGAGAGAAAGATTGTCGAGAGAGAACCCGGCCAGATGCATTACGGCAAGTGTGCCGATAATTGACAATGGTACAGAAAGGGCCGGAATAACAGTAGCTGACGGGTCGTGTAAAAAAACAAAAATAACGGCAACTACCAGAATCAGAGAGAGGATAAGTTCAAACTCAACGTCAGCAACTGAAGCCTGAATAGTGGTTGTACGGTCCGTCAGTATCTTGATTTTTACACCCGCGGGGAGTTCGGTTTCAAGTTGTGGCAGTCTTTGTTTAATGGCATTGACTGTACTCAGGATATTGGCTGAAGGCTGACGCCTGATGTTGAGAATAATTGCAGGGTCTGTGTCAGACCAGCCTGCCAGTTCATCATCTTCTGCCCCTTCTGATACCGTAGCAATATCACGTATCCGTACAGGACCCTTGCTGGTAGCGGACCAGCCTATAACCTGGTTGAGAAGCTGCTCAGTGTCTGATATCTGCCCCTGGAAATTTATGGTTCGGTTCTGATATTCACCGTTAAAACTGCCTGTGGGCGTATTTACATTAATATTATTAATGGTTGTACGCAGCGTATCGATATCAATACCGTATGATGTCATTTTAGGAATATTGACGCTCACGCGGTAAGCTTTTTTATTCCCACCGGAGAGGGAGACTTCTCCGACGCCTGATATCTGGCTGATTTTTTGTTCAAGACGCGTGGCAACGTAATCCTGCACTTCAGGGAGAGGAAGGGTCGCTGAAGTCACACCAAGAATAAGAATGGGCGTATCAGCCGGGTTAACTTTTGAATAAATTGGTGGTGCAGGCAGGGCAGATGGTAACAGGGAGTTCGCTGAATTGATTGCAGCCTGAACTTCCTGTTCAGCGACGTCGAGTGATGTTGAAAGTGAAAAACGCAGTGTCACTACGGATGCCCCGGCAGATGATTGTGAGGTCATCTGGTCAAGGCCGGGCATTTGCCCCATTTCACCTTCGAGAGGTGCTGTTACTGATGTCATCATGACATCAGCACTTGCCCCCGGGTAGAAAGTGCGTACCACGATTGTCGGGTAGTCTACCTCAGGTAACGCTGAGACAGGCAGAAAGCGGTAACTGATAAAACCGGCCAGAAGAATAGCTATAGAAAGCAGGGTGGTCGCAACTGGCCGGTCGATGAAAACCCGTGAGAAATTCATTGTCCGTTTCCGCTGGCTTTTGCTGGTGAGTTAGCCGGAATACTGATCCGTGAGCCGTTTCTCAGATGGTCGACACCTGAGATAACAACTTTGTCCCCTTCTTTGAGGCCATCTGTTATGACAACGGTGGTATCCTGACTGGTGCCGAGCTTTACATTTTGTACATGCACGGTGTTGTTTGCATCCGTGAGGTATACGTAAGAACCATCTGGCCCGGTTTGTACGGCAGTCTCTGGCATAAGCAGAACATTATGCTCTGTTCTGATAATCAGGTGTGCATTGACAAACTGGTTGGGGAAAAGGTTTTCATCAGCGTTGGGCAACAGGGCGCGTAATTTGACGGTACCTGTTGAAGTGTCGAGTTCACTGTCGAGACTACTGACTGTGCCATCAGCCAGCTTTTCGGCATTCTCGCTATCCCATATTTGTACAGGTAAAATTTTCTCTTTGCGCAGGGTTTTCCATACCGTGCTGAGCTTATCCTGTGGTACGGTAAAAATAACAGAGATAGGCGACATCTGTGCCAGCGTTGCCAGCCCGTTAGTTTGTCCGGCGGCGACATAATTACCCCGGTCAACAGCACGGATACCAATGCGACCTGAAACAGGAGCGTAGATATGGCAATATTCAATATCGAGTTTATAGGTTTGAATCAGTCCTTCATCAGCCTGTACAGTACCTTCCAGCTGTTCAACTTTGTACTTTTGGTCCTGGGCTGTCTGTGTATCAATAGCATCATGTTTTTGCAGTTTCAGGTACCGTGTATAATCCATACGGGCCTGTGCCAGCTGTGCCTGATCAGCAATGAGCTGACCCTGATATTGTTTTAGCTGTGCTTCATAAGGGCGAGGGTCAATTAATTCCAGCAAATCGCCTTCTTTGACTTCCTGTCCTTCTGTATAAAGAACTTTCATAAGGTAGCCCGAAACGCGGGTCTGTACTGTGACATTTGTAATGGGGATAACCGTGCCTAGTTCTGTAAAGATAACAGGCATATCTCCGCGTGTGACAGCGGCAACAGCAACGGGTGTAGTCTGATCTGCAGTAAGATGCGTTGTGGTGTGACGGGTTGAGAAACGCCACAGCCCTGCACCTGCAATGATAATAACAGCACCTATCAGCAGCGTTTTTTTAGATAATGAGCGTTTTGTCTGTGTTTCAGACGTTTTGGGGTGAATCGGATCTGACATGATACTATCCTAAAATCGTCTGTTTAGTGGTGTGGAAGAGAAGTTAACTGTGGTCGATGGGAAGAGATACTGTGCCCGCTGACAGGAAGGGTGATTTGCACAAGAAGCCCTTTTGGTAAATTATCAAGCAGCGCCATAGTGCCTTTGTGCCGGTCAATAATCTGCCTGACGATTGAAAGGCCCAGACCAAGCCCGGCAGGAGATGAACGAGCCTGGTCCATACGTGTAAATGGCAGTTGCATGGCCTCTTTACTTTCTGCGGGAATTCCCGGGCCATTATCGCTGATGCTGATAATGGCTTTTTGTTCTGACGCCTGCAAAGTCACAGTGACATCACCATCATATCTCAGGCCATTTTCGATCAGGTTGTTCAGAGCGCGTGAGAGGGCAACGGGCTGGCAGCAGCATACCACCTGGTCGCCCGGAGTGTAGAAGACAGGCTTTCCCGTATCTGAAAAAGCGGTGCACAGACTTTCGATAAGAGAGTCAAGGTCGGTAGTTTCTTCAGGTTCCTCGTCATTCTGGCCGCGCAGAAAAGACAAAGCGCCATTGAGCATATGGGTCATCAGACTGACATCACGGCGCAATGCATCGGCTTTAAGAGTGCTTTCTCCAAGCTCTACCCGCATTGCCATGCGGGTGAGGGGGGTTCGCAGGTCGTGTCCGATTGTCATGAGCATACGTGTGCGTTCTTCAACATGCTGCACAATACGTGTTTGCATACGGTTATAGGCCATTGCCAGGCTTTGAATTTCTGCCGGACCATTTTCGTCAAGCGGTGTCGGGCTGATGTCATAACCAAAGGTATCGACGCGTTCAGCAAGGTCGCTCAGAGGTCGGTTAATGCGCCGAACCGACCAGAAAGACAAAGTGATGACCATCAGGGTAAGAGATGAGAAAGCAACGATTAATGGCATTGCTACATGCAGAACATGAGGCCAGTAAGAGTTCATTCTGTTATTAATAAGTGCAATATACCGCCCATGATCAAAGCTGACATAACTTACTGTTGTACCCGGGTCATCAGTGCTGCAGGTTTTGACGCTGACAAGTGTGTCAGCATGTCGGCTTTGTAGTATGCGGCGTAAGCCTTCAGTGGAGAAGGCACTGGCTTTTTCCTGACATGGAACATTTTCATTGACGAAAAAACTGAGGTCAGGATTGGAAATTTTTCTGGCAAAAACAGGTTGTTCAGCCTCAGGCAGACTTTCTATAGCAGTAAAGCCTGTTTCAAGGGCCATAGTGCTTGCCCATGGGCCATAGGGTACAGGAGGAACATAAGGCCTGAAAATAGTCAGAAGACAGGCGATGATGAACAATGTTGTCAGCATACAGATGATAAGAATAGCCGACATCTGAGTGGAAATACGGCGTGGCCAGAGTGTGTAACGGACTGTCATGAGAAGGCTAGCCTTCTGAGCGCTGTGTTTGAGGCTGAAAAATATAGCCTTCACCACGGACTGTACGAATAAGCTCGAGCTGGCCACCTTCTTCTGAAAGTTTTCGTCTTAATCTGCTAATAATCAGATCAATGGCACGAGGTTCAAGTTCATCAGCATCCCCTTTCAGAGCTTCAACCAGCATGGCGCGGCTCATAAGTATTTCAGGGTTGAGACAAAATTCCTGTAGTAATTTAGTTTCAGCACCCGTCAGAGTAATCCGCACACCCTTTTGACTATAAAGTATGCTTTTGCGTGGCAAAAAAAGCCATGTACCAAAACGATACTCCTGAGGCAGGCCGGTATTCTGATTGCGTCGAAAAACAGCCCGAATACGAGCCTCAAGCTCACTTGGGTCAAAAGGTTTGGCAATATAGTCGTCAGCACCAAGGTTAAGGCCGGTGATACGGTCGCTGACTTCTGAAAGAGCACTGATAATTAATAAGGGGAGATTAGTTTTTTCTTTAATGTAACGACACAATGTTCTGCCGTCTTCCTTAGGAAGCATGAGGTCAAGAAGAATGAGATCAACAGGATCTCTTGCAAAAATAAGCTCGATGCCTTCCATCTCGGTCGCTGCTGAGGTGACGTACCCTTTTTGCGACAGATATTGTTCGAGCAGTAATCTGATTTCGTCATCATCTTCAACGATCAGAATATGTGGCTGCCGCGTTGCATGGTGAACAATGTTTTCTTTAAGGTTATAAAGTGATTGCGGTTCAGGCACGCAGCAGACCCCTGCATATGAAAGTGGGATAGTGCTGAGGATATTGAACGCAAATAGAGCAGCAGGAAAGAGTGTTGTCTGATTTATGTCAGAATGAAAAAAAACAATTTTAAATATTTTGGTTTTTATGAGGTTGTTATTTTTCTTTTGCTATACTCATGAGGGAGTGAGATTTGAAAATCATACCTTTTGTAATGTGATTTTTAAGTAATGTTGCGCCTGCTTTGATGTTTTTATTTAAAAGGGCATTTATAACGGCAATATGCTCCAGGCAGACACGTTGTATAAATTTATGATCAGGAGGTAGTCCGTACTCCATAAGGCGTCGTAGCTGGTTAGCGCGTTTCAGAGCGCGTATAAAAAAACGGTTGCCAGTCATTGTGGCCAGAGTTTCATGAAACTCTGCATCAATCTGAAAAAATTCTATAGAACTGAGGAATTTGTAGCCTTCATTTTTAACAAACTCCTGTTTTTCTTTGAGGCGTAGCAGAATAAGATCATCGGGGTAAAAGTCTTCACTGCGCATAAAAGCGGGCTCTAACGTTGCCCTGAAAAGGTAGTTTTCTTTATAGGCATCGACGTTATCTATCAGTGTCTGAAATGCCCACCCATTGCCTGACCTGCGCTCCGCCCAGCCTTCGGATGCTATTCTTGTGAGTACATGCAGCATCCTGGCGCGCGATATATTGTAACGGCGCACCAGTTCACTCATACTGACTGTATCAGGTAAGGTATGTCTCAGGCGATCAAGGGCTATTTTCTGGTATATATCATTTTCGTCTGCTGCAGATATATCATTTTTTTCTTCAAAAGGATTTATTTCCGGGTTTTTAACATAAAAACCCTTCTGTGGTCTTCGTTCCAGAAAATCTGCTTCTGCAAGGTAGATAAGAGCGCCTCTGACAGGGGTCCGTGAGGTGACCAGAATGTCGCTCAGGGCATCTTCAGTCAGATGATGGCCTGTTTGCCAGCTTTCCATACGAACAAGTGAGACAATTTTTTCAGCCAGTCGGATCTGAAGTGCTGAAGGAGTATTACCCATAAGTTAGAACCATCAGAAAGAAAATGAGATGATATTTATCTCTGCAAGAACCTTATTCGGTTGATATATCACATAAATTTTTTTTCTGCATCTAAATGAAAAATATATTTCAGAAAGGTATTTTTATGAAAAATTTATATATAGAAATAACTTTTTGACTATTAATAAAAATCAATGTTTGTGTTGTGTTTATATTGCTTCACAAAAAAAAATCTTCATCAGATCACGCACTCGTTATTTTTTATACAAAACAGATCATAATTTTGTTATTGCAGCGTCAAATTTCTATAATGTGAGCTGCTCGCGTTGTTATTTTTCTCGGAAAAATATGGTCTGTTATCTGAAAGAGGCATTCCTGCAATGCGTATCTTCTGGCGCACCATGTCGGTTATTAAAGTATTTTTTCAGGTATAGTAATGGGTTAAAATTTTCGAAAATTTTTATACAGAAGTAAGATGTGCCGCTGTTTTGTATTCTTTTAGCCGAGGTATTATAGTTCTTCAGTGTCGTTATGAGCTGAGAAGGAAATTACCTTATGTCACAAATTGATGTTGTTGCACTTGTCAAAGCAAAACCAGGTAAGGGTGCTGCTGTTGCTGCGGCGATGAAGGCATGCATTGTTCCTTCGCGGGCAGAAAGCACAAACCATCTTTATGTGCCGCATCAGGACCTTGATGACCCGGATTCATTTGTTTTTATCGAAAAGTGGGATAGCCGTGAAGCACTTCAGGCCCACCTTGAAACGCCTCATTTTAAAGAGCTTGCACAGACACTTGAGCCACTTCTGGCTGCCCCGATTGATGTGAAGATTCTTCGGCCGCTCTGAAGGCTGATCTCTTCGTTTATGCACAGCAACGAGTTTAAGGTGAGGTTGGACGAATGAAGAAGCACTATCAGGCTCTGCTTGTTGCTGTGAGCATGGCGGCTGTAAATTCTCAGGCTCTGGCTGCCTCTGGTTCTGCCAGTTCGGACACTCATGTGAGTGTTGCGGCAGACACACTGCCTGCAGGGCAGATGGAGATTATTGCTGCTTTGCCTGAGCCTGGTCCTTCAGGTATCGCGGTGACTGAGGGAGGAAGGGTGTTCCTCACTTTTCCCCGTCACGCCACGGATCATGACAAACCTTCGCTGGGAGAGTTGCGTGACGGAAAAATTATTGCCTGGCCTGATGAGAATATAACGCGCGAGACGTCTCTGCCCGTTACGCAGCGGCTGGTGTCGCCTCATGGCCTGACACTGGATACAAAAGGCCGGTTATGGCTGATTGATGATGGAAAAGTTGCTGGTCACCCGATAGAGCCGGGTGCGGCAAAAATTGTTGGATTTGATGTAAAAACAGGTAAAGAGATAGCGAATATCCCTCTTCACGCGCCGGCTATGTTGCCCGACAGTCATATGAATGACCTGCGGGTTGACCTGACACATGGTAAAGCCGGTACCGTTTATATAGCAGATTCTTCTTTCGGAACCTCCCCCGGTCTGGTGATTGTTGATATTGCAACCGGTAAGCAACGGCGTGTGCTGACGCATCACCCGTCTGTTCTGGCAGAACCAGGCTTCGAGGCAGTTCTCGAAGGGCGTGTGCGCCGTTATGACCCGCATCACCCTGGTTTTCCCATCGGGGGCATTGATAGCATTACCCTGAGTAATGATAGCAAAACGCTTTATTACTCCCCTCTTACAAGTCGCAGGTTGTATAGTTTGCCAACTGCTTTGCTGGCTGACTCCGCCGCTACGGATGATAAACTTGCGTCAGCAGTTACTGATCTGGGTGAAAAGGTGATGACAGACGGGCTGGCGACGGATGCCTGGAATCGTATTTATCTGACCGCGGGAGAGCATGATTCGATCATGCGCAGAAGTCCGGATGGACAAATTGACGTTATTGCCCGCGATCCTCGTATTATCTGGCCTGATGGTATTTTTGCGACCAGGACACATGTTTATTATGTACTCGGCCAGTGGAACCGCCTGCCCGGGTTTAATGACGGGCATAATTTACGCAAACCACCTTATCTGATTGCTCGTACACCGATTACACCTCCCTGAAACGGGGGATTACATGCTACGGACT
Organism: Acetobacter sp. DmW_043; assembly: GCF_002153485.1. NCBI lineage: Bacteria > Pseudomonadati > Pseudomonadota > Alphaproteobacteria > Acetobacterales > Acetobacteraceae > Acetobacter > Acetobacter sp. DmW_043. Next base: position 80,700 of record NZ_JOMN01000008.1, read on the forward strand.
GTTTAATAGTTATTTACAGCATGACTCTGTAAGATCCTGCCTTCGTTTCGTAAGAGGGAGGCGGGGCAGAGGTAAGAGGCATGTTGTTCAATCAGATAAAGGATGAACGGATGCGTTATCTTGTAACCGGTGGTGCTGGTTTTGTTGGCAGTCATGCGGTTCTGGCACTTCTTGATGCTGGCCATGATGTGACGGTGCTCGATAATCTTAGTACCGGCCACCGTGGCGCGTTGCCTGATGATGTTGAGTTCCATCATACTGATCTGCTTGATGCTGATGCGACAGAAAAAGTTGTTTCCAGCCGCTCATGGGCGGGTGTGTTGCATTTTGCAGCTCTTTCCCTGGTCGGGGAAAGTATGACAGATCCTTTGCGTTATTTTCGCCAGAATTATCTTACGGCGTTAAACCTTATTCAGGCTTGTGTGAAAAACGACGTCAGCAAGCTGGTGTTTTCTTCAACTGCAGCTCTTTTTGGCGGGCCTGAACGTTCGGCTCCTATTCCTGAAACAGCAGATGTACAGCCCGGTTCACCCTATGGTGAAAGCAAATATATGATTGAGCGGGTGCTGCACTGGGCCGGTAATATTTATGGCCTGCACAGTGCCTGCCTGCGTTATTTTAATGCTGCAGGTGCTGACAGTCAGGGGCGTGCGGGGGAAGATCACAGGCCGGAAACTCACCTTATTCCCCTGACAATTGACGCGGTTCTGGGCCGCAGACCGGCACTGAAACTATTTGGTACAGATTATCCGACGCGGGATGGTTCGTGTGTACGTGACTATGTGCATGTGACTGATCTGGCTGATGCCCATCTGCGCGCTCTTGATCAGATTAACGAGCGGAGTGTGGCGTATAATATTGGCAACGGCCAGGGTTACTCTAACCTTGAAGTGATTCAGTCTGTCGAGCGTGTGAGCGGCAGAAAGGTGCCCTGGGAGCCAGCTCCGCGCCGTCAGGGAGATCCGGCGATGCTGGTTGCTGATTCACAGACACTGCGCGAGGAAACTGGCTGGACCCCACGTTTTGCTGAAATTGACCAGATTGTTGAAACGGCATTACGCTGGCGAGTGGCACATCCTGAAGGGTATAATAGTTAATTAAGCTATTGTGCCGCATGCGCTGTTAACTGATTATTATATATTCTCTGAGATTTTATAACGGGCTATGTCATGCTTCAGAGTATGACATAGCCTGCAGAGGCCTGCGTGTCTCTCACCCTCCCAGACAGAGGATTAGAAATATTTTATATGCCTGAAAAACAAATTTCTTCTGCGTTTGCTCTGTTTGCTTTGGCATGTGGAGCTTTTGCTATTGGTGTGACAGAATTCACCCCCATGGGCCTGCTGCCTGTTCTGGCGGCTGGTGTGCATGTCAGTATTCCAACAGCAGGGGGGCTGGTCAGTGCTTACGCTTTTGGGGTTATGGGCGGTGCGCCGGTTATCACATTGCTGCTTGCACGTTACCCGCGTAAATATTCTCTTATCGGGCTGATGTTACTTTATGTTGTAGGCAATCTGACATCTTCTTTCAGTGCAACTTACACACAGCTTCTGCTGGCTCGTGTGCTGACCAGCATGGCTCATGGTGCTTTTTTTGGCCTTGGGGCGGTTGAGGCTGCCAGCCTTGTCCCCGCAAACCGCAGGGCCAGTGCTGTTGCCAGTATGTTCATGGGCCTGACAGTTGCCAATATTTTCGGTGTGCCTGCGGCTACGTGGATGGGGGATACCCTGGGGTGGCGTATGGCATTTGTTGCTATTTCTGTCCTTGGGCTTGTTGCAGCCGCGGCATGTCTGGTTGCCCTGCCTTTTGCGGAGGCCGGTCCACGCCCTGATGCAGCAGCCGAACTTAAAGTGATGACCCGGCCTAATGTGCTGATGGCTCTGGGCGTGACGGTCGTCGGAGCCGGAGCAATGTTTGAGCTTTATACCTATATTGTACCGATGCTTGAACAGATTACTAAAGCAGGGCCTGGGCTTATAACTGTAGCTCTGATGCTGATTGGTGTTGGGTTTAGTATAGGTAATGCTATTGGTGGCCGTGCAGCTGATAAATCACTTGTTGGTACATTGCTGGTGGTGTTCCCTGTTCTTGGTCTGATTATGCTGGCTTTTCCTTTTGCTGCGCGTACGCCTGTCGGTGCACTGGTGGGGGTACTTGTCTGGGGTGTTGCCAGTTTTGCTATGATGCCAGCATTGCAGATGCGCACCATGACAGCAGCGCATGCAGCTCCTGGTCTGGCTTCATCGGTGAATATTGGTGCGTTTAACCTGGGCAATGCTCTGGGTGCAGCGCTGGGCGGGGCTGTACTGTCATGGGGCTATGGCTACAGTATGGTTTCTGCTGCAGGTCTGGGTTTAGGTCTTCTCGGGGCTGTGATGGTATTATTGTCTTATAAGGGACGTCTTGCCCCCGAAGCGTCTTAAATAGCGGCAGAGTCACAACGCTTTGTTCAACAAAGGTGAATAGTTTCATGGATCTTATTAAAACTCTTCAGACGCGTTATACTACGAAGTCCTATGACGCCAAACGCCGTATTCCTGATGACATTGCACATCAGCTGTTTGAAGCTTTGCGTTTAAGTCCGTCTTCAGTAAACAGCCAGCCATGGCACTTTATTGTGGCTGATGATGCCGCAGGCAAAGCACGGGTTGCTAAAGCAACGTCAGAGCGTTTTGATTTTAATACGAACAAAATTCTTAATGCCTCTCATGTTGTGGTTTTGTGCTCACGTTCTTCTCTGCCTGCGTCTTATCTTGAGACTGTTCTTGAGCAGGAGCAGGCTGACGGGCGTTATGCTGATAAGGCTGCACGTGAAGCTGTTGCCGGTGGCCGCGCTTTTTTTGTTGGTGTGCATGAGAAAGCAGGTGACGTGCAGACCTGGGCTATGAAGCAGACTTATATAGCACAGGGCTTTTTGCTGCTGTCAGCAGGTTTGCTGGGTGTTGATGCAACCCCTGTTGAAGGTTTTGATGCGGAAATCGTTGATAAAGAGTTTGGCCTGGCAGAAAAAGGGCTGACCGCAACTGTCATCGTTGCTCTGGGCTATCATGCCGAAGCTGACTTTAATGCAAAGCTGCCAAAGTCACGTCTGCCTTATGGAAGCGTTTTCTCAAAGGCATAAGGTTTTTTAGACGAGAGCGTGTAGCGCGCTCTCGTCCGGTTTATCATTTTAGCGGGTTGTCCGGGTTTCTTTCTGCACGAGGCTGATCCACGGGTGGCGTTTTTCAAGTAGTGCAACAATTTTCTTTTTATGCTCAGCCTTCTCAGTCACACCTGTGGTCATTGACCCGGAGTGTACCCGATATTCAGCCAGTATCTGTTTAACATGCGTGCCCTGCAGGCCCATTTCGGCCATTGAACACCAGAGGTCGTAGTCTTCCCAGCCCATAGCATCGCGCTGAACATAATAGCCGCCACAGGCTGCCCAGGCCCATTTGCCAATAAGAGCCATAGCGTCAATGTAATTGCCTGATTTTAGCCGCATGGGGGTGTAGTCAGCTTCTCCCAGTAAGGCGTGTACTGCAGGTGAACCAAACTGTTGCTGTATCGGGTAAGCGTAGGCTGTTACTGGTGTCATGGCTGCCAGAAGTGTTGTGCAGGCTTCGGGTAGCAGGCGATTATCAGCATCAAGTGGTAGAAAATAGTGACTTTCAGCCCAGGAAACACCGCAGTTTCGCGCGCCTCCCAGCCCGACATTGTAAGACGTTTTGAGTAAAATAAGGCGGTTAAAGCGTTCTGAATGGCGCTTCATCCACTCCCTGGTCAGAGTGACGGAGGAATCTGATGAACCATCATCCACAACAATCAGGTCAAGGTTTTCTATAGTCTGAGAGCGGACAGACTCGAGTGCTTCCAGAAGAAAGTCCTCATAGTTGTAGCTGGTGATGATGACCGTTATATCGGATGTGATCAGAGCATCTTTCTCATAAAGTACAGTACAGGGCGGAATATCAGGCAGGTTGCGGGCAGGGCAGGTGCCACGTGCAAGCTGTATTTCGGCCTCCTGGGTTGCTGCTTCTTCATTTTCCAGGCTGTGAAAAATGCTTTTAAGAAGTTTTGCCTGTTTTTGCGGGCCAAAGTGCCACAGACAACTATGATAGGCATTGCGTGCCAGTGTTGCACGCAGCTCAGCATTTTCGATGAGCTGAGACAGGGCCTCATGCCACTCTTCAGGGGTCTTTGCCAGCATGCCGGTTTTGCCGTGTTCTATGCACTCACGGTAAGGGTGTGTGGGAGAGACGACGGAGGGCACACCTGCCAGTGCAGCCTCAAAAAACTTCAGTTCGCTTTTTGCGTTACAGTAGATATTTTCAGCTTCAAGAGGTGCAATCGCAATGTCAAAGCGTGCCAGTTCAGCTGGCAGATCAGGAAAATCGACGAGATCGCGCCACTCAATCTGGCTGGCTACCTGGCTGAGTTCGGGAAATTCATTGATGATGACGGTTGGGCTGAGTGTATCTTTGTGACGAAAAAGCACCAGGCGCAGATGCGGGATCGTTTTCATCAGTGCGGTAAGAGTTGGTACGATGCGTAAAAAATCCCGCTGATGCGTAGGTGTGCCAGCGGGGTATCCGATACGAATGATGTCTGTTTCAGCAAAAGCACGTTTTTTGCGCGCTGCCAGCCGGCTTAGTGTCAGTGCTGCTGTGTCGTAGGTGTTAGGTACCGTATAGCCCAGCGGACGATGTGCGCGCATCAGCTGACTTAGAAAGTTTGTCGGTGCAAAGCACAGGTCAGCGTTAACCATGGTGCGCCAGTTGTCGTGAAAGAAAACTTCCAGTCGCTCTTCTGAGACGCCAATGGTGCGGATGCCATCTATAATATCGGTACGGGCCAGAGAAGGCATAAAGGTGATGTCATCAGTGTCAAATATAATTTTAACATTATACTCGTGTGCGACCTGAATAATGGTTTTTACGTGGTCGCTGAATTCAACCCGCCATAAAACAATCGCATCAGCCCACTTCAGATCATCCGGGTTAACCTCGGCGCATGGTTTCCAGCGGCCCTGGTATCCGGCCATCGTTGTCGCTGCTGCATTACGTATGCAGCGATACCATACACCTGGAGAATCCGGCTCTCCGGCAATAAATAAAATATGCGAGCACGGATGATGAGCTGCAGCCGTATGATGTGATGCACGGGTTTCGGTTTGCTCGAGCTCCGGGGTTTCGGCCTGATATGATGATTTCAGGCCAGGGGAGCGGAGAGGAAGAAGGAGTTTGCGAACGGCCCTTGAGAGTGGGTTGATTTTTATTTTTTCGTTTATGCGATGAGCTGATAATATTTCAGGTCTGTTTTCTTCTTTTTTAATTGATTCTTTGTGTATTGATAGTTTTTTTATAATTTCTTCATTTTCATTTATAAGTATTTTATTTTTAATTTTAATCTCTTTATTGTAATTTTCTATTTCTGTTAATTTATTCTCTATTAATTTATTTTTCCAGTAATCTGAAAAAAAATAGCATTTATTTGTAAATGAAATTTTATTTTTACGTTCTTCGTCTGTGAGTGAGTTTTCGTTCTTAAAAAGAAGAGTTTTGCTCAGAATACATGATGTTCTGGTAAGCAGGCCGAGTCCTTTGCCATAGTCATAGGTAAAGGAGGGGAAGGAGTACTTAAGTAAATGCCATGTTTCCGACACACCAGGTAAGGTTATTCCCTCAATTATAATAAGTGCATCATCAGTCAGTGTATTGACCCAGTTTAAGAATGCTGCCGGAGAGAGCTGACCATGCACTCCACAGAAATAGACAGGGCGGCGTAGTTCGGGAGAGTGTTCGTACGATGTCCACTCTTTTATATACAGAGGGTTATTTCTGGCCTGTGTTGTGCTGCGAAGAGTTTCTCTGCTTGTTTCGTCTGCATGGATGAGAACCAGATTCTCAGGTTGAGCAGCATCAAGAATCCAATGAATTAATGGCAAAAAAACAGCACTGTCATCATGTCCGGGTACCAGGTTCACATGTAAAAAAAAAGAATTAAAACTAGTGTTACTTATATCTGACAGCATATTGTTTGCCTGGGTGGAAAGATCCTGCATTGGGTAAAAGATGCACCTGATTGGTTAATAGAGTTTGTAATTAGTGGGTTTTTTCGCTGGTTAGTAAAGTACATGACATATAATTAATAATTTATTTATAAAAAAATAAAAAATAAAAAATGATAAAAATAAGCTTTTCATATGTTTTTTTGGTTTTTTATAGAGGTTATCCTGTAATGAATAGAGGTTTGACGAGAGTATTAGAGAGATTTGTTTGGATTTTTTTTATGTAAAGAAAAGGCAATCATTATATTTTTTTGGCTTGATTTTCTTTGTGACGATGTTCATATTTCATGAAACGATTTTAAATTTCTTATTAATGCTTGCTTTTTGTTTTTTGCTTGTTCTACAAGCGGGCAAGATATAAATTAACCAGAGTCATAGCTTGTGGGATTTCGAAGTCTCCTTAGTTTCTGTGACATGATGCTTTGAGAGTGAGGGTAAACATATGGCGATTATCACCGTTACCGGTGCGTCAGGAAGCAGTGTTCAGGTTACCGTTGATGGTTCTCAGCAGTCATCACTTGTTCAGCACGCTTCGAGTGTTGCTGCGCAGTTAAGTGGCGATCTTGCAAACCTTGATATACGTGATCTGACCTCCGGTTCTGATAGTTTTAGCAATCAGCGAGGGTACGGCGTCATTACGGCTGCCGGCTCTTATCAGGTCAGTGGTAATGCTTCCTGGCTGACCGTCGGTGGTATCAGCGATACCCTGGCAGGTGCTGTTTCAGTCGATGCCACGGGCGTGACCAATGCCCTGACCGTTCTTGGCGGAGCCGGGGGGATTAATTTCACCGCTGGGTCTCAGGGTGGTCAGTTTACCGGCGGTGCGGGCGATAATACCTTTAATGGTAACTCTTCTGGCGGTAACTGGGATATCAGAACAGGTGACGGTAACGATACCATCAACTCTGGTAATGGCGATAACACCATCAATGCTGGTGGCGGTGCGAACCAGATTATCCTGGGTAGCGGCGTAAACAGTGTTATCTCTGAAGGTCAGGATACGATTACAGCGTCTTCCGGCACACAGAGCATTACGCTGAACGGAGCAAGTTCTACCGTTGATGTTGGTGATAATTCGCTGGTTACCAGCAATGCGCCACTGGGTGGCGAGAACATTACTGTTGGCAGCAACAGTACAGTTTATGGCAGCAACAGCACCATCTCTGGTGCAAAAGGCGACACGATCAGCCTTTCTGGTTCAACCGGTACTGTTTTCGGTGGCAATCAGGGTACAATTGGTGCTGGTCAGGGTAACTTCGTTGTTAACCAGGCTGACAACGCGAATGTCAACATCGCTGGTGACCTGATATTCCGTGGTGGTACGGGCGAAACGACGATCTCTGCTGGTAAGAGCACGGTCTTTGGTGCCGATGGTCTTGATGTTACCATGGATGCGACCTCAGCAAGTTCGCTGTTTGTTGCTACCGTAGGTAACGAAACACTGAATGCTGCATCTTCAGTATTTGGTATCCATGCCTTTGGTGCTGATTCTGGCACAACGCAGCAGATCATGATCGGTGGTACCGGTGCTGATACGCTTGTAGCAGGCACAGGTAATGCGACACTGACCGGTGGTTCTGGTGCAGCTAACGTATTTGGTTTCCGTAATGGTGTGGCTGGTGCCGACTATACGATTACCGATTTCGGTAGTGCTGCTGGTAACCAGGTCCTGCTGGTTGATTATGATAAATACTATGGTGGCAGCAACTCTTCTGCTTTCCAGAAAGTACTGGATAACGCTGAGCACAGCACAAAAAATGGTGTTGCAAGCACGACCATTACGCTGGCTGATAACAGCAAAATTACGTTTGATGGCGTCAGCTCTCTGACAGCAAAAGACTTCACAGGTTTCTGATCTCTGATCATTTCCTTTTTGTTGATCTTTTAAGAAGCCGGGTTTTTTACCCGGCTTTTTTTTTTGACAAGTGCGTTAAGTTCTCCAGCAGCATAAAAGAGAACAGAGTATGAATGATCCAGAGAAAATACCCGCTGATGAGAAAGAGGAGCTTGCAGCGCTTGTTGAGAGCTATCGGGCTGGTAGTGCTTTACAAGGCCTGCGCGAGGCGGAGCTGCGTCAGCGTTTTGCAGAAACTGAAGCTCTTCTTACGGCTCAGCAGCAGACCCTGTCCTGGAAAATAACTTTTCCTTTACGCGCAGTCAGGCATATTTCGCGTGGGTATTTGCCGAGTGGACATAAAATATCTGATGTCAGAGCTAAAATTCAGGATGTTTATCGTAAAGATGGTGCCCGTGGTGTTTTGCATAAAATAACGCCTCATCTTCAGCGCTCAGCGCAGTCATTTCTGGGCAGAGGAGGCAGAAATACAGCGCCAAAAGCTGAGACAATTAGCCAGGTGGCAGACCGGATTCTGCTTCCCGTAAAGCAGGATGTGCTGCAAGGGTTTCGGCCCTCTTTTTTGATTATTGCAGAGCTGAGTTTGCGGCAGTGTGCCAAATATCGCGTGTGGCAAAAGAAAGAAGAGCTTGAAGCTCTCGGCTGGCATGTAGCTGTTTTTGACTGGCGTAAAAATCAGGAGATTCTGTCAGCTCTTCAGAGCTGTACGAATGTTATTTTTTACAGAGTACCGGCGTTTGAAGCCGTTCTTTCACTTTTTGCAGAGGTCAAACGTCTCAATCTTCCTTCATGGTGGGATGTAGATGACCTGATTTTTTCTGAAGAGCATTATAAGAATAATAAAAATCTTGATCATCTGACACAACATGAACGCCAGGTCGTGATGAATGGTGTGTCGCTCTATCGTAATTGCATGATGGCCTGCGATCAGGCCATTGCTTCGACTCGGGTTCTTGCACAGTTAATGCGTGAGGCAAGGGTCGAGCGTGTCAGCGTCATTGAAAATGCTCTTGACCGACAAACTCTTGATATTACTGATCAGCTCAGAGCTGAAAGAGAGACTTTAAAGCAGTCACGCCATAAGGAAGAGGTCCGGATTGTTTATGGTTCAGGCACAAAAACGCATGATGCTGATTTTCGTGTTGCGGCAGCTGGCATTGTCGGAGCTATGCAGGTTGATCCCAGGCTGACACTGCATATTATGGGCGACCTGACTTTGCCGGCTGAATGTGATGCAGTAAAGGACCGTATTTTCAGGCATACAGGGCGCGACTACATAGCATATATGCGCTTTTTATTTGATGCCGATATAACGATTGCTCCACTTGATTCATCAGTTTTCAACGACTGTAAAAGTAATATTAAATTTCTTGAGGCCTCTGTTCTTGAAGTGCCTGCAGTCTGCTCTCCTTCTGATACGTTTGCGCAGGTTGTCCGTCACGGTCAGAATGGTTTCCTGGCTTCAACACCGGCAGAGTGGTCTGCTTCTTTACTGGCTCTGGCGGGTGACGCAGCTCTTCGTGGGCAGATTGGTCAGGCGGCCCGGCAGTACGCACTGGAGCACTATCACCCTGTTAACGTGGTGAAAGATCAGGTTATACCAGTCTTTGGCTATCCGCCGGTGCAGGCCAGAACAGACTTATCAGTTATGGCGGTGAATATTTATTTTGATCCGCGTTCTTTTGGCGGAGCAACGTTTATTGCAGAGCAGATGGTAAAGCATCTGCGGGTGCGTGACATCACTGTGAGTGTATTTACGTCATGCCCTGACCTGGCTGGGCGTGAAGGCGGTGTTGTACGTTATCAGGCGGCAGGGAGCCCGGTTATGAGTGTACCGGTGCCCGATGATTTTGAAAAAATTGCCGGGCTTGATAACCCGCATGCGACGGAGGCCTTCAGGTACTGGTTACAGACAATGAAGCCTGACATTGTGCATTTTCATGCCATTCAGCGTCTTGGTGTCGGCCTGACGCGTGCCTGTGTTGAAGAAGGTGTTCCTTACGTTATTACGCTGCATGATTCCTGGTGGCTTTGTGATCGCCAGTTTATGGTGACTGAAAAAGGGCAGTTCTGTTTTCAGGAGAAGATAGACCTGCAGGTTTGCCAGAACTGTGAAATCGAAGCGTCGCATCTGCAAAGTCGTGCTGCTTTGATGAGGAGCGCTCTTGATAGTGCAGCACTCCTGCTTACACCGGGAGAAACGCACCGGCAGCTGTTTCTGGCCAATGGTATTGCAGCTGATAAAGTGGTGGTGAACCCCAATGGCTTTACCTGGCCTGAACAGCCAAGAACCCCTCGTAAAAAGGGTACAGCTCTGCGTTTTGGTTATGTTGGCGGGGCTGAAGACCTGAAAGGTTATACTCTGATTCGCCAGGCTTTCGAGCAGCTTAACATGTCAGACTGGGTGCTGTATGTTGTTGATAATAAGCTCAGCCTTGGTATTCAGTCAGTATATGCTGAGACATGGAAGGTAAAAGGGCAGGTTGTTACTGTTCCGTCTTACACGCAGACAACCATGGATGCATTTTATGACAGCATTGATGTGCTTCTTTTCCCTTCTCAGTGTAAAGAAAGTTATGGGCTGTCAGTGCGTGAGGCTCTTGCGCGGGATGTATGGGTGGTTACGACCACACCAGGCGGTCAGGCTGAAGCCATTACTGAGGGTGAAAACGGTAATATGATACCGATCGGAGCTGGTCCCGAGGCTTTAGCTGCAGTGGTGAGAGAGCTTCTGAATACGTCAGAACGGTTTGATGACTATACTAATCCGTTTAAAGATGACCTGGTAACGTTTGAACAGCAGGCGCATCAGCTTGAAGCACTTTTGCGGCAGGTTGTTATGGGTATAAGGCGGCAATAGCCTTCAGGTTTTGAGGTGCTGGTGGCTGCCGCGTAAAGCTGCGATTGCCACCACGCACAGGCCTGCCATTTCAGCCCATGTCACAAGTGCTGCCAGTGCAGAGTGATAGTGACTGAGCAGGCAGCAAAATGAAAAAAACAGACAGAGTATGCTGATGCTTCGCAGTTGAAAGCGGTGTTTTAACATATCAGCCCGCCTGGTAATAAAGGCAGGCAGGCAGAGCCCTGCTCCGGTACTGAGCAGAGAGAGTAAAATTACGCTCACAGGGTACGGCCTTTACGCAGTATGGCTGCAATAAAGGCTGCGGCCAGAGTGAGTGAGACGAGTATAAAGCTGGTTCCGATTGCGCCGGGTACTGTCATGCTGAGTATAGCGATAGTCAGTAGTATTATGCTCATCAGCCCACATAATAAGCGCCAGGAGAGGCGTGCTGGCAGACATGCACATATAAAAACCAGCACAGCCCACAGAATAAACATGCTTTGTACTTCATGTTCTGCACGGCTGGCCCATGAAACAGGAAGAAGTCTGTTAATAATAAAATAGCTGCTCAGAGCAACAGGTCCGCCTGTAATGATGGCGGGGTTGAGCCGGGCGATGATCGTGTACATACCCCCCTGCCGTTTAGGATGGCTGACCCAAAGACAGAGCCCGCTGGCGATAATAACAGCCAGCAACAGGCCGGAGAGGAAGTAGAGCCAGCGGGTAAAGGTATCAGCAAAATGCGCAACATGAAGGCCGTAAAGTACGGAAAAAAGAGAGATCACTGAGCGGTGCTCGTGCGTATCAGAAAGAACTTCACCGCTCTCACCTTCTATACGCAACACGTGAGAGTTATTGCCAATGCTACCCTGGTCATCACCTGAAAAAACTATCAGTGAGGCGCTGTCCATCGGGTTGTAAATATAAACTTGGGCAGGCGTAAAATCAGGATTATTCTGCCTGAGCTTTTGCATTAACGGGGCAATGGCCGTTAGCCTGGCTGGCACGCCGGTTAATGGTAAGGGCGCACTGCCTGGCTGGAGTTCACCTGCAAAGCTGTTGATATCATTATGATAAATGGTTTGCACGCTCCACGGAAACAGCAGTGTGGCAAGTGTCACTGCACCTGAAAGAGCGATAACCAGGTGGAAAGGCAGGGCGGCGACGCCTCCGACATTATGAGCATCCAGCCAGCTTCGTCTGCCTTTGGCGGGGCGAAAGGTAAAAAAATCAATAAAGATGCGCCGGTGTATAATAACGCCGCTTAGCAGAGTCAGAACGAGGGCTAAGGCGGCTATAGCGGCAAGCAGGCGCCCCCAGGGGTAGGGGAGCTGAAGTTCAAAGTGAAAGCGATAAAAAAAATCGCCGCCCAGCGTATCACGAATAACATCCGGGGCGCCGGTCAGAGGGTCGAGAGCGCGTTGCATAAAAGTGCCATCGGGTGCCTGCCATACAGCCCAGACAAAAGGGGCGCGTAGTCCATCAGGGCCAGGGAAGAGGGTAAGATACCAGGCTGATGATGTAGCTGCGTGTGCAGAAAGCCAGTTAACAGCGGTTTGTAAGGCCTGTGCAGGTGTAGCGATGCGCCCCTGCAGTTCTGGGCGCATCCATATCCCTATTTCAGGTCGGAAAACGCTGAGTGTACCAGAGAGCACGATAATGTAGATGACCCAGCCTGTAACAATGCCAGCCCAGTTGTGCAGCCATGCCATAGCTTTACGAAATGGTACGTGGCCAGCCGGGCCATAGCAAAAAAATCCAGCCATAACAGTCACAGGCCACAATACCAGCGAGCTCATTGTTCCGATGAGTGCCCGGTCAGCTCTGTGCAGCGGCAGAGCCCAGGCCAGAACAGCCCCCCCAAGGGCTGCCAGTGCATAGCCTGTGAGTAAAATCCCAAAACTGCGGAGCACAGCCTTAAGGCGCGCACCGCTGGATAATGGGTGTTTTACCATGAAAAGCCGATACTGGCCTGCGCATTACGGCGTTCGCCATAGTAGCAGAATGCCTGACCGTATGACGCATAAGCGAGACAGTTTGAAACATAATGTTTGTCAAACAGGTTGCGCACACTGGCTGAGGCAGTCCACCCCCGCAGGGACGGAGACAGGTTTGACAGATCATAGCGTAACGAGCCGTCAAACAGAGCATATTGCGGCACCCAGACACTCCCGTAATCAGCTTGTCCACCGTAAGCTTTGGCAGTGTATCGCATCCCACCGCCAAAGCCGAACCCTTTAAGCGGGCCTGATGGCATGGTGTAGAATGCAAACAGAGAGGCATTGCCTTTGCCAGACTGAATAAGGGGTTTACCTGTCGAGTCGTCATGCACGCGCTGAACGCTCACAGCGGCCTCGAGCATCAGATTTTTATAGACATCAGCATGGGCTTCAAACTCAAAGCCATCTGAGTGTACTTTGCCACTTTCAATGCCGTAAGGCAGATTGCCGACAGCAACAAGGACATTGGACTGCTCGATATGGAACCCCGCAGCTGTCAGCAGAATGGGTGTGCCGGGGATCTGGTATTTCACACCACCTTCAAGCTGTTTGCCCAGTGTTGGGTTGGCCTGGCTCAGGGTTTTGCCACCGTCTTTTGAGGTAAAGCCTGACTGTGGCTGGAAAGAGGTTGAGTAGCTGATATAAGGGGCTAGGCCAAATTTGAAATGGTAAAGGGCAGAAGCACGCCAGGTAATTTGTGAAGGGTTTTGTCTGGTGTCTGAACCGGCAAGATATTCTTTCTGATCAGAGCGGTACCAGTCATTCCGCAGGCTGCCATTCAGCACCAGCCCGCGCCAGCGAATCTCATCCTGTGCGTATATTCCTATCTGGTGCGAGTTTGTCAGGTAGCGTGCACCCACCGTCTGAGCCGGAAATGCCATATGATAATCAGGGTGCAGAGCGTTGAGTGAGGGTGCATCACCCTGCGTGTAGGTTTCGGTGGCGCGCTGCCACATGTAGTCAAAGCCTGTCATAAGGGTGTGCTTAAGCGGGCCGGTGCGTACATGTCCTTTAAACTGGCTGTCATAGGCCATATTATAGGTGTGTTCTTTGGTACCATAGGCATAGCGGGGCAGGGTGTAACCGTCGGCTTCCCAGTATCCGGCATCGTATGTACTGCGGTTGATTACACGGATATCGTCATAGCGCCCGCGTGAGGAAAAACTCCAGTCATCGTTAAAGCGATGATTGAAGAAATAGGAAAATGCGCCCTGACGGCGATTGAATTTTTCGAATGAAACATCGCCATCATAAAAATTGCGAGGCAGATAGCCAAATGAGGCGCGTTTGAGTGAACCAACTAGAGGCACACCACCATAGGTGCCGCCTTCAGGGTCATACTGATAGTTCCCCAGAATGGTGAGTGTTGTTGGTCCGTTACCACCAAATGTAAAGGTCGGGCTTATAGAAAAACGGCGGCTGCCTGTGCGGGCCAGCTGCGTGTGCTGACCATTGGCTGTGCCGTAAAGGCGCCAGCGCACTGAGCCGTCATTATTTGCATAACCACCGACATCACTATCAACACGATAAAGGTCAAACATGCCGCCGGTTGCCGTGACATTGCCGTAAGAGCGCTGGTCAGTCGCAAGTTTGCTGGAGAGTGCGGCAAGTCCGCCCGGGCTTGACTGACCATAGAGTGCTGATGCCGGCCCTTTGAGCATTTCAATACGGTCAAGGCGTGAGGTATCTGTCTGGGCAACCGCGTAGCCTGTCGGGCTGTCCTGCACTTTCAGGCCATCAAGAAAGGTGGGGACTGTAAAGCCGCGCAGCAAAAACTGGTCGTAGCGGGTACCAATGCCACCGCGCAGGTCAGGGGTTATGCCCGCAGCATAGCGCACGGCCTGATTCAGGCTCAGAACACCGCGTATATCCATCTCGTTACGTGTGATGACTGTGATTGACTGAGCCGTATCAATCAGTGGGGTATCACTCTTTGTTGCTGATGAGGCAACAACAGAGGCGCGTCGTCCCTTAACCGTCAGCTGTTCAGACGTGGCGGCCTGAGTATGCTGTGCTTTTGTGGCCTGCGTTGTGATGCGGTGTGGGTGCTTTTTGACGTGATCTGTTGTTGAGCTGCCGGCTGACTGGCTGGCTAAAGACGGAGTCGTCGATGCCAGAAAGCCAAGTGTCAGAAACATAGAGCTATGACGAATGCCTCTGTGCATCGAAGTGGATTTCCCTGCCTGATAAAGTAAAGACAGGCGGAGATAGCGCTAATGAGAATGATTCTCAATATTAATAATTAATAATTTTTTTTCATGTGTGACGGGTTTGAACGGGTGTTTTAAAAACGAGGGCGATAGCGGTCAGCTTCAGACAGCATTGTGTAAAGCAGACGGCCTTTTCGGTTTGAACGGGTACGGGTCGTACGGGGGGGGGTGCCTGCAAGATATGCGTCGATCCACGCAGGGTTGAAACCATTGCCCGGCAGTATCTCGCGTCGCCAGTCAGACAGGGCAGGAATATGATAAGGGTTATCTCTGAGGAGCTCCTGCTTTATAAAAGGCACCAGTCCTGAGCGTAAAAAAGAACGCCAGCGCGCATGGGCCGGGTTAGCAGGAAAAAAACGGGCTAATGGCGCCCTGAGGTCGCTCCATAACGCATCGGGTGTGAAGCCACTATCGGTAAGGGCGACAGAAAGCCCCAGTTCGCCGTGCCAGATAATTTCTGAGCGGGACATGTTCTCAAATGGCAGATGAAAAATCCGTTTTACTGCAGGCGCCTGCCATGCCTGTTGAGAGAGGCCGACAAACCATGACTGAAGGTGTGGCGTAACAGCGCGTGAGGCGACGAGGCCCCATGCGGGTTTTTGTGAGGCTTTGAATTTTTGTAAAAGAGGAGGCAGCGGTGCAAAGGGCCCGAAAACACTGTCGTTAGCCAGCACAATAAAAGGCACATTATGTGTGGGTATATGGTTTCGCAGATAGCACCATGCGCCAAAATCAAGGCCTTTATTGGGTCTGGTATAGGTCTGTATTCTGTTTTCTGTGCAAAAGGTCAGGCTGTCAGCAGTAATATGCTCTGTGCCGGAAAAACAGACATGCAGCGTTAAACCACACTCCAGCAGGTTTCTGAGATAAAATTTTGTGTAGTCAGGAAGAGCGCCATCGGGGGTATACGCGGCAAAAAGGCAGAGTGATCCCGGAGGGAGAGGAGGGGGGTAGCATACCATTCTTCACTGTCTTTTCTGGTTTCTGATAAGATATTTTTCGTGCTGTTTTCAATGAAGTTATATTTTTTCTGAAAATATGACTACAAGCATAGCGAGAAGTCGGGTAGCATAAGCTATAATTACCAATAAGATAATTTTATCTGTAAGGGAGATATTGTCTCAATGAGCAAAGCATTTATTGCGGCTGTCATTCAGGATTCGATCAATTGCACCGGCGTTGCGGCCAATCAGGCGGCTAACGATCTGCTAGACGCTATTATTGAAGAACTTAAAAATGAAGGTGGGTTTACTCTGCCGTCTTTTGGGACTTTTACAGTGCGTAAAACCAAGGCGCGTAAGGCTCTTAACCCACGCACAGGTGAGCAGGTTAAAGTAAAAGCTGGTAAGACCGTGCGCTTTAAGGCCAGCCCGAACCTTAAAAAAGTTGTATAATACCCTGATCGCAGAGCAGAAAAACTGTTGGCACTGTATTCGGTTTTTCTCCTGATCCGGGTGTAATCTGCAGGTAAAACTCTCTGAAAGCGGAGTATATTTCGTGTGTTCTTTTCGAAATATACTCCGTTACTTTTCTTAATTGTTTAGAATTACGTCGTCTTTCTGAGTTCCTGAGGGGTGATGTCATCCAGCCTGTCGAGTTTTCTCAGGCCAGGGAAAAGTGCCATCCATATTGCTGTGATGGCGAGTGTACCAATGCCGCCAATGACGACAGCAGGTACAGCGCCGACCGCACTTGCCAGCATACCGCTTTCAAATTCCCCCAGCTGATTTGATGAGCCGATAAACAGCATGTTTACGGCTGATACCCGCCCGCGCATTTCGTCAGGTGTGCCAAGCTGTACCAGTGAGCTGCGTACCATGACGCTGATGACGTCAGCACCTCCCAGAATTGCAAGAGCAAGCACAGAGAGGGGGATGGACTTCGAGAATCCGAAGAGAATCGTAGCGACACCGAAAACAGCAACAGAGAAAAACATCCATAATCCTGAGTTGTGCCCCATGGGTCGGCGGGCCAGTACAGCAGCAACCAGTAAGGCCCCTATGGCCGGAGCAGCTCTGAGCAGTCCCAGTCCCCATGGGCCGGCATGCAAAATGTCAGTTGCATACAGAGGCAACATAGCTGTGGCCCCTCCCAACAGGACAGCAAACAGATCGAGTGACAGTGCGCCCAGCATGGTCGGGTTTTGCCTGAGGAAGATAATACCGCCAAAAACAGCGGCCAGGCTAACGGGCTGCCGCGGGCGTGAAGGGAAGCTGAGCTTCATGAGTAAAGTAGAGAGAGCCGCTATGCCAAAGCCGATGGCACATAGCGCATAGCATGGCGTTGGCCCCAGGCCGTAAAGCAAGCCTCCGATCGAGGGGCCGGCAATACAGGCAACCTGAAACAGGGAGGATGAGAGTGCTGTTGCGCGAGGAAAGGCCGATACCGGCACGATAGCGGGTATAAAAGTTTGCTGAGCTGGCATTTCAAAGGCGCGGCACATGCCAAAAAGTGCCACCAGCCCGTATATCATGACAGGGGTGACAACGTTTTGAAATGAGGCCAGAGCCATGAATAAAGCGGCCATAGCCTCTGTTATCTGGCAGATGATGACAATGCGACGCCGGTTGTACTGGTCAGCTGCATGGCCTGCCGGAAAGATAAAAGTGACCATGGGCAAAAACTGCGCCAGCCCTACAAAACCAAGGGCAGAGGCCTCGTGTGTAAGAGCGTAAATCTGCCATCCGACGGCGACAGCCTGCACCTGAGAGGAAAAAGCAGAGAGGGTGCGGGCCATAAGGGCTGCTTTCAGTCCCTTGAATGACAGGAGAGGGGCTTTAGCCGCAGGGTGGGAGGTCATTTGAAGGCAACATTCATAGCAGTACAGGCGTAACGGCAACGCGCTGCATCGTGAAAACATATAAGATGTGATTTTTTTACGCGCAGGTCAGCGCAGTGCATGGGAGAATAAAAGCTCTCTCATACAAAAGGTCAAATATCATCGTCGTGATACGGGAAAGATGGCTGGGGCGGGAGGATTCGAACCTCCGCATGGCGGAATCAAAATCCGCTGCCTTACCGCTTGGCTACGCCCCATTGGTGCCGTGGTGTGCCCTTTTAAGACAAACCAGGGCGTTTCGTAAAGATGTCAGTAGTCAGGTTTTTCATTAAAAGAGATATTTTCTGGTTCAGGCAGACCTGATGTCATAAAGTCAGAGCCATGTGAGAGGTCATCATCCGGTGTGGCATCACCTGCAAACAGCTTAAAACGAGCGGCTTTATCAAGTGCCTGATCAAGAGCTGCCATGGTACGGCTCATATCCTCACTGTCGTCTTTTTCCCATACGCGCAGCGTGTGCGTCCATATCCCGATAACAATGTTCGTGTTCACAAACCCTTTGATACCGGTGACAGGAATGCCGGCGGCATCAGTCATCCAGCGCATGCTTTCAAACGTTGCGCCACTCAGGAGGAGTGTCAGTGCCGGGTCAGTCGGCAGGGCATGTAAAACGGCCCGCACACCATCCCGATAGATCTGAAAGACATCGAAACGGCGCATGAGCAGATCAAAAAGTCGCTCTCTGGCTGGGCTGGTGTCGTTGTTATCAGCCAGTGCAGAATCATCAGCCAGCCGGCCAAGGCGCAGCAGCAGTGAGCTGCGTAGTGGAAAGCGTGTGCGTGTTTCAGAAAATGAAAGCTCAGCCTTACGGGCTGCATCGAGCAATGAGACAGAAGCCCAGCCTTTCTCAGCAGCCAGTGCCATAGCGGCGTTCAGGAGGGTCGTGTCAAAATCGTCGGTATCCATCAGAAAGACCTGTCAGATCAAAAATGAAAAAGAAAAAATCTTCAGGATGCCAGCTCTTCTGAGCGTGATACAGCAGCCTGAATGGCTTTGGTCACAGTGTCAGGCCAGGCATCCGGTGCCATGAATACGTTAAGAGCAGCTGCCGTAGTGCCGCCTGGGCTTGTGACACGGGTGCGGAGTTCAGCCGCATCAAGTGTGGAGTGGCTTAGCAGGCATCCGGCTCCGTAAATGGTCTGGCGTGCCAGCTCTCGTGCTGTGTGTGGCGGCAGCCCCTGGTCAGTACCCGCTTTTTCCAGCAGTTCGGCTAAAAGGAAAACATAAGCCGGGCCACTGCCGGAAACAGCCGTGACAATATCCATCTGGCTTTCCTGCTCAACCCATATTGTTTTACCAACCGCCCCGGCAAGTTTTTCGCAGTCATGTTTCTGCTGCTCAGTCACGTGAGGGCCGGCATAAAGCCCGGTCATGCCAACACCCAGTGCACAGGGTGTATTGGGCATAGCGCGAATAATGGCCGGAGGGTGCCCTGTATGGGCAAAGCTGTGCTGACTCAGGCTTTCGAGAGTGCGGCCAGCCATGAGAGAGAGGACCGGTACACCGGCAAAGCGTCGGGTCAGCTGATGTAGCAAGCTGTCAGACGTCTGCGGTTTGACAGCCATGACAATCACATCGGGTATAAAGTCAGCAGGAAGCTCTTCTGTCTGACGTATGTGCCTGTGTGGGTGAGGCAGCGTCTGATCGTGGCGATCGAGAATAACAGAAGGTCTTAAGCCCTGACTCAACCAGCCTTCCAGCATGGCGGTGCCCATTTTGCCGCACCCTGCCAGCAAAACAGAAGGAAGTAAGCGTGTGTCGTGCATTTCAGGCTTCTCCGGCACAGTTTAGCATCGCAGCCTTGACAGCTTCAGCAGGGTTCTGTCCACCCCACAAGAAAAACTGAAAAGCAGGGTAAAGACGTTCACATTCCGTCAGGGCGATGTCGATCAGGTCTTCAAAAATGTCTATATTCAGCTCAATGCCGCGGAGGAGCAGTGCATGACGAAACAGTAAAATGCCGTCTTCCTGATCCAGACTGAAATGCCCGATCCAGATATGCTCATTTGCCAGCGCAATGAGTTCATACATGCTCTTGCGCTTTGGTACAGAGACTTTCAGATCAAAAGCGCACGTAAAATGGATCGCGCTCAGCTCAGTCGACCATGAGAAAAAAAGTCCATAGGTGCACCATTTTCCCGGCGCTTCAGCTGCCAGCTCTGTGTCTGTGCAGCGGTCAAAATTCCAGTCCAGCCCTGCAGCAATCTGTTCAATCAGATCAAGTGGGTTAAGCGTGCCTGTGGCAGGTGCTGTGTTCAGTGCTGGCATGACTCACTCCTGGTCACTGGGCATACTAAAAGAACAAAATCAGGGTGCTTCAGGTATGACCGTTGCGTTATTGCTTAGCTGCGCTTCAGGTTTTCAATGTGTGTTTCAAGGTCAGCAATACGACGTTCAGCAGCATCAAGACTGATGCGGGTTTGTGTTGCCATCTCACGCACAATGTCAAACTCTTCACGTCTGACAACATGCAGGCTGGCCAGTATTTCACTAACGCGGTTACGTATGATGGCATTCAGCTCTTCACGTGCGCCGGTAAAGGCTGAAAAAGCGCCGCCGGCTATACCGGTCAGGTCATCAAAAAAGCGCGGTCTGTCAGTCATCTCCGGTTCTCCACTTAAAAAACAGCACAGGCAGCAGAAGGGATCTGGCACGGGCTTGTTTAGTATCTTCTCCGAAGCCTTATAGTCTCTATAGAGGCCGGATGCTATCGGTTCTTTGAATCTTGCAGGTGTACGGGAGATAAAAAGGTAAGTTATCAGTGTTCAGGTTACAGAGATCCTGCTTTCTCCATTGACCGTAGGCGTTACCATTCCCATTATTACTCTTAGTATTATTTTAAATAAAGAGAGAGGATTAGCCGTATATGACTGCGCTATCGGCTGAGGCGTTTTTGAAACCCAGGATTGATGCTCTTGTCAGGGAGGCAGAACTGGCAGGGTACAACCGGGATGTTGCGATTGCCCTGCTGATTAGTCTTCTGGATACAGGTAGTTTTATACAGGATCCGACATCAGTAACAACGCAGGGAAAAGGTCAATGAGTGCGCGTGATCCTTATGAGGTTCTGGGACTTGCAAGAGGAGCCTCCCAGGATGACATTCGCAAAGCTTACCGGCAGAAGGCAAAAAAATATCATCCTGATTTGAACCCGGATGATAAAGTTGCTGAAGAGCAGTTTAAAGCTGTGAATCAGGCTAATGACCTTTTGTCTGACCCTGAAAAGCGCGCTCGTTTTGACCGTGGTGAGCTTGATGCTGACGGGCAGGAAAGAGCTCCTCATGGCTATGGTGGTGGCTTTCAGGGTGGCCGCGGTGGTTTTGGTTATTCAGGAGCAGGCCAGGAGGGGCATTTTTCAGGGGATGATCTGCATGATATTTTTGGCATGTTCTCTGGTGGTCCGCGTGCTCGCCGCAGAGGCCCTCAAAAGGGTGCTGACCGGTCTTACACTCTCAACGTCAGCTTTCTTGAGTCTGTTAACGGGGCCACTTCACGCATCACGTTGCCTGATGGGTCCGTGCTCGATGTAAAAATTCCACCTGGGATTGAAAGTGGTCAGCATCTGCGCTTGCGTGGCAAAGGTGAAGATGGAGTACAGGGCGGACCTAAAGGTGATGCTCTGATTACTGTAATTGTGAACCCTGATGCTACCTATACCCGTAAAGGGAGTGATGTGTATCAGATTTTGCCAGTTGATCTTAAAACAGCCGTGCTGGGGGGGAGCATCATGGTTCCCACGCCAACAGGGTCTGTTAAGATGAACGTGCCTGCCGGTTCTGATACCGGTACCAGACTGCGTTTGCGCGGGCGTGGTGTTCAGGAGCATGGGGCGCGTCCGGCAGGCAATCTTTACGTTACTCTGAATGTGACAATCGGTAAGTCCGATGCTGCCCTGGAGGAGTTTTTAAAGACATGGACTCCGGCTTCAGCTTCGGAGCAGAGTGTTTAATCTTTACTCATCGCGGTAGAGGAACATATTCAGATGTTGTTTCTCACCGCTGCCATCAATACGCAGCATGGCGCTGTTGTCTGATATCAGGGAAAATGTCACGCTCAGGCCGTTTTGTCTGGCAGACCACGCCGAGCCTGACTGACGGGTAAGATGAAACTGGTCCTGTCCGGTTATTTTTGTGAGTGTGTCAGGTAAAATAACTGTCAGGCTGGTTTTGGGGTTTGTCGGGTCTGTCGCCTTCACTGTGACTGAAGGCAGTGACATAGCTGACCAGTGGCCCTCAAAAAAGTGTGTGGCGTAATGATGAGTCATGCTCTGGCTGGCAGGTGTTTCTGCTATGGCAGACGGAGTTGTATATTTGGTGAGAGGTAATACTGCGGCAAGACTTGCGCAGAGCAGGCAGGGTAAGGGTTTCATAAAAATTCTCCGGTACAATATTCTTCTGGGTATGATGAGAGGAATATCGCACAATGCGTCAGGGTTGTGTGTGTGTCGCCTGATCTGAAAATAACAGGGAACTTTGATTCTATTGGTTTTATTTTAATAAAGGGAGGGTGCTGTTATTACAAAAATACAATCTGATACGATTGTGTCTGAACAGTCATCTGATACAAATGTTCACGAAAAGCAGGTAGCGTGCGAGGTTGCCGGGCAGACAAAGGCTGCAATGCGCCCTCTGCCCTCTCCGGCTTCCACAGATTCTGTCACAGTATCTTCAAACCATGGAGAGGAGCAAACTCCTCAGCTTAAAGATATTACGCAGGCCGGCGTTGCTGTTCTCTTTGTCATGGGACTGATTTTTGTGAGCCTGCACGCTATTCATTATGCAGGGTATTAATTTTATTCGTGCCGTAATGTGACGACCAGTACGTCTCTGTAAGCCGGGCGGGTCGTATCAAGCGGGGTTATGGCGGTCACACCATGATAAACTCTGCTGTCATTGACGAAAGCTGCGTCCATGGCATTCGTAAGGGTGAAGCTGCCTGCCGGGTTTCGGTTCAGATCATAGATGGTCGTGGTACCGCTGGTGATATTTTCACGGTGCACCATAAGCACACACACCCAGTCTACGCCATCCTGATGCAGCCCTTCAGGTGTTGGCTGTCCCGCGAAGGAGGCATTCGCTTCGATCCGGAACTGATGTACTTCAGCATGCCAGGTTTTCGGGTGCAGGTTTTCGGGTGTCAGATTAGTTGCAATACGACGAAGCACTGCCAGAACAGCCAGTAACGCCGGGTGCGACCCGGCTGCCTGTGTGATGGGTTTAAACAGACGCTCAATACCACCATTAAGCGTATTATAGTCTCTGCTCTGGTAATGTGGCTGGTGTGCTTTGCGTATAATCGCATTCTTTGACACAGAGTAGGTTGCATAGCGCCGGCGTCTGTAGCGACCGTTGTCGGCCATATAGCGATCAACGCCAAGGTTGTTCCAGCTTGTGGCAAAGCTTTCCCAGTTCTTCAGGCCATATTCTTCCAGCAAAGGGCGCATGGTGACGGCCTGCTCGTAAGCAAAGCCGTCTTTTTGTAATGCGCCTTCAAGCGAGTCCAGGCAGTTTTTTTCTGAAAATTCAGAAGGCGCCGACATGCTTAGTTTTTTCCTTCAGGTTTCTGGTGGCCGGTTTCATCTGGCGTGTGCACTGGTGTGTCGGTGTTAGTGGCTGGAAGAGTGCCCGCCCGGGGGGTAAAGGCATCAGGGAAAGCATCAACAGCCAGGTGCATCGCTGTGTCAGGCGGCGTGGTGTAGTAAGAGGTGGGCGTATAGAACTGCACGTCCTCGTCAGCCATGAGTTTTGCCAGACGCCGGTAAAATTCACGCTGCACTTTCCATTTCATCATGGGAGCTGTGCGGATCGTACCAAGTAAAACAGCACCATTGCTGTCAGAGCAGTCAACGCCAAGGTCATTATAGTCAGAGAAGATAATGCTTTTGAAAGCATCTTCTGTACGCATTTCTTTAATGACACCAGCCATAATGGCGGCAACCCGTGTTGAATCTTCGGCCAGTGTCAGTGTCTGGCGGACAATGATCTGGTTAAAGCCCTTACCGGTATTTGCAATGGATGTCACAGATGAGAACGGAATAATATGCAGGTCACCATCAAATGATCTCACACGCAATGTGCGGATTGAGAGATGTTCAACCGTACCTGATACACCACTGGCAGTTACCCAGTCGCCAACCTGAATGGCGTTTTCGGCGAGCATGAAAAAGCCGGTGATAACGTCTTTCCACAGACTTTGAGAACCAAATGACAGACCAACGCCCAGAATACCGGCACCGGTAAGCAGCGGTGTAACATTAATGCCGATCTGAGAGAGTGTCGTGACAGCCACGATAATTACGATAATGACCAGCAGGACAGTTCGAATAATAGGCAGGACCGTGCGCAGGCGGGTCGCGCGGGAAGACTG
Organism: Acetobacter sp. DmW_043; assembly: GCF_002153485.1. Taxonomy (NCBI): domain Bacteria; kingdom Pseudomonadati; phylum Pseudomonadota; class Alphaproteobacteria; order Acetobacterales; family Acetobacteraceae; genus Acetobacter; species Acetobacter sp. DmW_043. The sequence continues at coordinate 104,860 of NZ_JOMN01000008.1, forward strand.
CTGCTGTGCGGTGTAACGGTCGATCTGCTTGTTGAGCAGACCATTAATGAGCTCCCATGCCAGAGAAGCGACAGTGAGGCCAATAGTCAGCATAAGAATAGCGCTGAGCAGGCGTGAACCTACGGTGCTCTGGGTAAAGAAGTAAACGCCTGGGATGCCCCAGCTTTGAGCAAGAAAGACGCAGGTCGCAAAGACAATGAAGAAGGTCAGAATACGCCGTACAAACGGATAATAGTAATCAGCACGTTTCTGGAGGCCCGGATGAGAGGCTTCCATTTCGGCAGAAATGTGGAAGAGGCGGTCCTGACCACCGTAAATTAATACGGCAGCAAGCCTTGAAAGTGCGAGGCACAGAAGTGTCATCAGCAGACCATGGAGAATCCACTGATATCCGCCCTTCAGGTGAGCTGCCCAGATGAACCACAGGGCGATATCGAGGAAGAGGACCGGAATCCACCAGAAATTTGCCAGCGTACCAATAAAAGACCAGAAGGCTCGTTTCTTTTTTTCTGCTGATGGCTGGAGAGTGGCTGCAACAATATTACGCACGCGCCAGATAAACGCGGCAATAATCAGATGCATAACCAGAATAACGCCACGCAGCATCGCCTGCTCGCCACGTGCAGGCAGATCGAATTCACTTCCCAGTGTGGAAAGGCAGATAATCAGAGCCGGTACAGCAACCAGAGCCATCCACCAGCGGGTTAGCATGTGAGCTGTCGTGCTGCTGACAGGGATAAGACGGATGGCAGGGGAACGCGGAGCGAGAGCAGTTTCAAGAAGCAGATATAATACACGGGCAAGGATGTATGCCGTGACCAGAGTAAACGTTACCGTACGCCCCTGAGAGGAAACCGTCAGAAAAATACCGCCCAGGTAGCCGGTCAGCAGAGCAGCAAGAACGGGCACCATTTTAAGCAGCAGGTGCATAAGGGTGTAAGGTGTGCGGGAGAGGTAGCTAAGGACCTGGTCGCGGTGTTTCTGATCCTTCGCCCGGGTGTCTGCACCGTCTGTCCCGGTTGCTTCAGCGGCATATTCAGCGGCAGCTTTTTCCCGTTTTTGATTCTGTTGCTTTTCAGCCATCTTAGTGAAAGAAATAAGACGTTTTCTTAAGAAGATGCTGATAAAATGCTCAAGAACAATTGCTGCAATAGCGATAAAACCAGCGCGGCTAAAAGCATCAATTAAGGTTTTTCTGGTATCAGAGTGACTGATCTCAGAGTGAAACCACGAGCCAACAAAGCCAAGGTCTTCGAACAGTCCGACAAAATTATATGTGTACTGTTTTAATGTTTGAGAGACAGAGCTTAGTTCTGAGTTAATATTGTGGCTGTTTATGACCGGGGTTATTACGCCACCGGCAGAAGCCGGGGCCGCAGCTGGCGGCAACCCTTTGGCCATTAAAGACAGGGTGTGTGTAAAATCTTCACGTTTGCGTGGGTCATTAAGGACAGACAAAAGCTGTTCAGCATCCTGACGGCTTAACGTCGCGGCTGGTGGTGTGTCAGCTGCACAGGCAGCAGTTGCACCCATAATATGTGGTATAAAACCAGCCAGAAGGAGAGCTGCTACAATCATTGTGAGAGCAGCCCGTCGCAGTGACGATAACAATCTGGAATGGATGGAAACGTATGTCTGGCTTACTGCCGCCATGGCGTACCTGTCCTTTTTTCATCTTAAACAGAAAAATGACGCTGTCACGTTATGCAGAAGATGTGAAGCGTACAGAGATAAAGTGCGTTAGGGTAAAAGCTGGGCAGACTCTGGCATCTGCTCTCTATGAGTGCTGAGTGAAAATAACGTCCTGCTCGCGTCTGCGGCGTATCACCAGCGTATCTGCTATTATGTCATGAAGCCCTTGTTTACGTGGTGTCAGCCCGACCATGATAACGCCGATAAAAAACAGCGGGAAAGAAAGAAATGTTTTCACAAAAAAGCGAAGGGCCGCCCGTAAAACAGAAACCTGTTTTCCTGCAGTTGTTACAACTTCAATGCGACATAATTTCATACCAGGCGTGCCACGGTAAGGAGACGCTTCGAAGAGTATACAGTAGCAGGCGATGAGAAGAAACATGACAAGAGAAAACTGATGCAGGCCTGCGGTCTGAAGGTGGGGCACCAGAATGGTGGCACCATCCGACATAAAGCTGGCAACATTTGTAACGCCTGGCTCGTCACTTTCAGTGCCAGGCAGAGAGAGCTCGTGCCATTGTATTATGGCACTTGGTTTCAGAGCCAGTCCGACAAAAAAACCAATAATATTTAAAAAAACGTAATCAAGTGTAAATGCGAAGACACGCCACCAGAAACCGGCATAGACCCAGATAGTATGCTCTTGCGTGTTTTGCGTCATTATCGGGGCTGCCTGCCCCGTTGAGGCCGGAGAATTCCAGCCAGGAGGAAGATCGGAAGTCATGTCATCGTTCCTTGCAGGCGGTGTATTGCACTGACGTGATGTCTGCCTTAGCTGCGGTATGACCCATTAATGTCGATATAGCCATGCGTCAGATCACAGCTCCATATCCGTGCAGAGCCATTGCCAAGGCCCAGAGAGACCTCGATCTCTATTTCCTGACCTTTCATGTGGTTCACAACGGGGGTTTCATCATAACCGGCAACAACGGTGCCATTGTGGGCAATGCACACACCACCGATGGAAACAGAGAGGGTATCACGGTCAGCTGGTTCACCGCATTTGCCCACGGCCATAACAACACGGCCCCAGTTGGCATCTTCCCCGGCAATGGCTGTTTTGACCAGAGGGGAGTTGCCAATGGCCATAGCGACGCGCCAGGCAGAGTCGTCAGATACTGCGCCTGAGACCTGAATAGTGATCAGCTTGGTTACGCCTTCACCATCACGAATAACCAGCAGAGCCAGCTCTTTGAGTACGGAGTGTAAAGCGGCTTTGAACGCGCCCAGTATGGGGGCATCAGTGGTCGTATTTTCGTCTATGGCTGCATTTTCTGCTGTGCCGGTGGCAAAGAGCAGCACCATATCGGAGGTCGAGGTGTCAGAATCGACAGTGATACAGTTGAATGTGGTTTTAATTTCTTCTGACAGAAGGCGTTGCAGCACAGGGGCCGGAATAGCCGCATCTGTGGTGATAAAACCCAGCATTGTTGCCATATCGGGAGCAATCATGCCGCTCCCTTTAGCGATCCCCTGAAGGGTGACAGTCGCACCGTTAAGTGTTGCTGTGCGGATTGCCGCTTTAGGAAAGGTATCGGTTGTCATAATGCCGCGGGCAGCGGCTTCCCAGCCGGTTTCACTCAGAGAGGCATGAAGTGCCGGCAGAGCAGCAGTAATGCGCTCATGCGGCAGAATTTCGCCAATGACTCCGGTTGAGGCCAGATAAACATTGCGCGGTGAGCAGCCGGCGAGCTGTGCTGCGGCATCAGCTGTGACGGTACAGGTCTCGCGCCCCGCTTTCCCGGTAAAGACATTGGCATTGCCGGCATTAACGACAAGCACTCTTGCCTCACCATCAGGCAGGATATCGCGGCACCAGTCTACAGGGGCCCCAGGGCACTTTGATTTTGTAAAGACACCGGCAACGGTTGTACCGGCGATGAATTCTGCAAGGACAAGGTCTGTGCGGTTCTGATAACGAATTCCGGCTGCTGCTGCGCCAAGGCGCACTCCTCGAATGCTGCCAAGCTCAGGAAGAGGTCGTGCAAGAGGGGAGACCGGAAGCGCTGGCGCCATGATGCGATGTCCTTACGAGATACAGAAAATATCAGCGTCAGCCATACCGCGGTATGGCTGACGTAAAAATGCGCTTATTTTATTGTTTAGCTGGTGCAGCTGCTGCTGGCGCAGGTGCATCAGGAAGAGGTTTGCCTGTGGCAGGGTCAAATCGTACAATTTTAACCTGTTTGGTTGCAGCTTCTACAGCTTCACGCACGTATTCCTGCACCAGAGCCTGGCGAATTTTATTTTTTACGCTATCGAGCGTCGGGATAGGATCAGTGCGGGTGTCAAGCACCTGAATGACATGATATCCGTACTCGCTCTTAACTGGTACAGAGCTGATTTCCCCTTTTTTCATAGCAAATGCAGCATTGGAGAATGGGGCAATCATATCGCCTTTTTTAAACCAGCCGAGGTCTCCACCGTTCTGCTTTGCGCTGCCGGTGTCTTTAGAGAGCTGGGCTGCCAGCTGTGCGAAGTCAGCGCCGCCTTTCAGCTTTTTGATAATATCATTAGCTTCGGCTTCAGTTTTAACCAGAATATGACGGGCGTGCACTTCCTGCTCAGGTGGCTTGCCGGCATAGTTTTTCTGGTAATAGGCTTCTATATTAGCTTCTGTCAGGCGGGGTGTAACCTGCTGAGAGAGCCATGCGTTCTGCAGGGCGTTAGCCGCAGCTGTCTGCATTGCTTTTTCTACGTCAGGCTGCTTTTCCAGACCTTCTTTTTTGGCAACGATCTGGATGGCTTTCTGATCAGCCAGCTGATTCAGCAGCATGGGGAAAACCATGTTCTGTGGCAGCTGCTGTACCTGAGGTGGCAGATTTTTCAATGCGCTCTGCATATCAGCAAGAGTAATTTTCTGACCATTTACTGTTGCTACGACAGCTGCAGGGTTCAGCGGCTGGGCCGGAGCTGCACCAGCCTGAGGGGCGGCTGCAGGTGCAGGAGAGGTTGCCGGTGCAGCATAGCTACGGACTGACAGAGTGGTCGAAGCCAGCAGAGCTGTTGCAGCAAGAGCAAAAGCCTGAGTGTGAAACCGCATATCAATACCTTAGGATGTGGAGTAGTTTGTAACTATATCTATGGAGCACCCTGGTCAGACCTGCAAGTCCTCTGCCTGGTGTGTCTGACATTAAGAAAGTCGGTGCTTGGTTGACCACAGGCTGCCCTGACCCTATTTTATAGAGCGATTTATATTGTAACAGTGTGTTTTGTTCATTTTTTCTGGTCTGGTTCTGGATAGAAGAAAATCCTGGCTGCGGCCGTGATTTGTGGAAAGGTTTTTATGCTAGCAAGCTTCGTACGCGCCCTGTTCGGCACATCTAATGACCGGACGCTTAAGGTGTTCCAGCGTCGCGTGCCGGAAATTAATGCCTTTGAACCGCAGATCCAGGCTCTGAGTGATGCCGGTCTTGCTGCTAAAACGACAGAATTTCGCGAGCGTCTGGCTCAGGGTGCAACCCTTGATAAGCTTCTGCCTGAAGCTTTTGCTGTTGCACGTGAGGCCTCCCGCCGTGTGCTGGGTATGCGTCATTTTGATGTGCAGCTTATTGGCGGCATGGTGCTGCATTCTGGTCGTATTGCTGAGATGCGTACGGGTGAAGGCAAAACACTTGTTGCAACGCTGGCTGTGTACCTCAGCGCGCTTGAGGGTAAAGGCGTGCATGTTGTAACCGTCAATGATTATCTGGCCTCGCGTGATGCGGCCGAGATGAGCCAGCTTTACAGCTTCCTTGGGCTGACGACCGGCGTTATCGTTCCTAATATGCCGGATGACGCACGTCGTGCGGCTTATGCGGCTGACATTACATACGGTACGAACAACGAGTTCGGTTTTGATTATCTGCGCGATAATATGAAATATCGCCAGGAAGAAATGGTTCAGCGTCCGTTTAACCACGTCATTATTGACGAGGTTGACTCCATTCTGATTGACGAAGCCCGTACTCCGCTGATTATTTCCGGTCCTGCCGAAGACAGCTCTGATTTGTACCGCTCAGTTGATGCGGTTGTGGCTGAGCTGGTTAAAGACCCCGAGACGTATGATAAGGATGAAAAATTCCGCAACGTCATTCTGACCGATAAAGGGTCGGAAAAAGTTGAAGAACTGCTCCGTCAGGCTGGTGTGCAGGATGAAGGCAGCCTGTATGATATGCACCACGTCGCTGTTGTGCATCATGTGCAGCAGTCTTTGCGGGCGCATACGCTGTTTACGCGTGACGTTGATTACATCGTGCAGCAGGGTAAAGTTGTTATTATTGACGAGTTTACCGGCCGTATGATGGAAGGGCGCCGTTATTCTGATGGCCTGCATCAGGCGCTCGAGGCTAAAGAGCACGTTGAGGTGCAGCAGGAAAATCAGACACTGGCCTCAATTACGTTTCAGAACTTCTTCCGTCTTTATCCCAGACTGTCTGGTATGACCGGAACAGCAATGACAGAAGCTGACGAATTTGCAGAAATTTATAAGCTTGATGTTGTCGAAATTCCGACTAATCGTCCGATTGCCAGAAAGGACGAGGACGACGAAATTTATCTGACGGAAGCTGAGAAATTCGCAGCAGTTACTAAACTTGTGCGCGAAGTGCACAAACGCGGGCAGCCTATTCTGGTTGGCACAACGTCGATTGAAAAAAGTGAGGAGCTTTCAGCGCTCCTGCGTCGCGAGAAGATCCCTCACAACGTGCTTAATGCCCGCTTTCATGAGATGGAAGCAAAAATTGTGGCACAGGCCGGCGCGCCAGGTGCCATTACTATTGCAACAAATATGGCTGGCCGTGGCACTGATATTAAGCTGGGTGGTAACACCGATATGCTTATTGCTCAGCGCCTTGTCGGGGTGACAGACGAAGCTCAGCGTGAAGCTATTGAGAACGATGTGCGTGCTCAGGTTGCGCGCGATCATGAGATTGTCAGTAAGGCCGGAGGGCTTTACGTGATTGGCACCGAGCGTCACGAAAGCCGCCGTATTGATAACCAGCTGCGTGGTCGTGCCGGTCGTCAGGGTGACCCGGGTAATTCACGCTTCTTTATTTCGCTTCAGGATGACCTGATGCGTATCTTTGGCTCTGATCGCATGGGTTCCATGTTCCAGAAAATGGGCATGAAAGAGGGGGAGGCTATTGTTCACCCCTGGTTGAGTAAGGCCCTTGAAAGAGCTCAGAAAAAAGTTGAGGGTCGCAATTTTGATATGCGGAAAAATACCCTCAAATATGATGATGTGATGAATGACCAGCGTAAGGAAGTTTACGCGCATCGTCGTGAATATATGGCAATGGAAGACGTCTCTTCTATTATGCAGGAGGCTCTTGAGGAGGTCACCGATCATCTTGTTGCTCGTCATATCCCTGAGAAATCTTTTGCCGAGCAGTGGGATGTTGATGGTCTGACTGCCGCTTTGAAAAAAGATATGGCCCTCGATCTGCCTGTTGCTGAGTGGGCAAAAGAGGACGGTATGGATGGTGAGCAGGTTGCTGAGCGCATTATCCAGGCCGCTATGCAGGCGCAGGCTGCCCGTGCAGCCAATATGGGCCCGCAGCTTATGCGTATGGTCGAAAAACAGGTGCTTATGACGACTTATGATGCGGTCTGGAAAGAGCATTTGCATGCTCTCGACCAGCTGCGTCAGGGTATAGGCCTGCGTGCTTACGGTCAGAAAGATCCTCTTAACGAATATAAGCATGAAGCATTTCAGCTGTTCACCCTGATGCTTAGTGAAATGCATCAGCGTATTGTTTCGCTGATGTCGCATGTTCAGGTTGCACCGCCTGAGCTGGATGCGCAGTCTGTTCTTATGGGTGAGGCTGCACCTGTAGCTGGTATTGAACACCATGCTGAGGCTGCACCCGAGCCTGGTGCGCTTTCTTTTGAAGAAGCGCCTGCTGCGGCTGTTTCGACTGACCCTGCAGCATGGGGTGAAACATCGCGTAATGCCCTTTGCCCTTGTGGGTCAGGGGCTAAATATAAGCACTGTCACGGGCGGATTGCCTGAACCAGACAGAACTATTGAAAGAATATAGGTAAAAGAAGATGGCGGGTCATTCCCAGTTTAAGAACATTATGCACCGCAAAGGTGCGCAGGACGCCAGAAGGGCTAAGCAGTTTGCTAAGGTTATTCGTGAGCTGACTGTGGCTGCCCGTTCGGGTATTCCTGACCCTGCGTCTAACCCGCGTCTGCGTGCGGCTATTTCTGCCGCCCGTAGTGTGAATATGCCTAAAGATAACGTCGATCGTGCCATTAAAAAGGCAACTGGTGCCGGTGGCGGCGATGATTACGTTGAAGTGCGTTACGAAGGGTATGGCCCGTCAGGTGTTGCTGTTATTGTCGAAGGGCTGACCGATAACCGCAATCGTACAGCGTCTGAGGTCAGAGCCGCATTCTCAAAATACGGCGGATCTCTGGGCGAAGTAAACTCAGTGTCATTTATGTTTCGCAGGCTTGGTGTGATCATGTATCCGTCATCTGCGGCATCTGAAGATGATATGCTTGAAGCCGCGATCGAAGCTGGCGCAGAAAACGTCGTTTCTTCCGAAGCAGGTCACGAAATAACCTGCGAGGTCGAGTCGCTTTTTGCTGTGCGTGATTCGCTTGAGCCAAAATTTGGTGAGCCAGAGAGCGCAAAACTTGACTGGCGCCCTGAAAACTCAGTGATGCTTGACGAAGAAAAAGCTACTTCTGTGTTCAAGCTGCTTGATGTTCTGGAAGACAATGATGACGTGCAGAGCGTGTACGCCAACTTTGAACTGCCGGATGACCTTGCCGAAAAACTGTCTGCCTGAGGGTGGTACGTCTGCTCGGTATTGACCCCGGCCTGCGCTTTATGGGCTGGGGTGTAATCGACGTTGAGGGTAATCGCATCAGGCATGTTGAAAACGGTGTCATCGCGACGAACAGTGCCGACAGCGTGCCTGAGCGCCTTAAAGTGCTTCATGACAATTTGCTTCTTCTGATCAACCGGCTGAACCCGGCTGAGGCGGCGGTTGAAGAAACTTATGTGAACCGCAATGGCAGTTCTACGCTTAAGCTCGGCTATGCCCGTGGTGTTGCGTTGCTGGTGCCTGCTCTGGCGGGTCTGCATGTGGCAGAGTATGGTGCTCTGTCGGTTAAAAAATCTGTCGTGGGCACCGGTTCTGCGAGTAAAGATCAGGTAGAAATGATGATCGGGCGTTTGTTGCCAGGGGTTAAAATGGTGCGCGCTGATGCGGCTGATGCTCTGGCCGTTGCGATTTGCCATGCACACCACCGGGCCAGTGCGAATCATATTGCAGCGGGAGTGCGCATGGCATGATTGCTTTTCTGTCTGGCCTGATTATTCAGCAGGATACGGCTTCCTGCGTCATTGATGTGAATGGTGTGGGTTATCTGGTTGCGGCTTCGGCCCGCACCCTGGCAGTTTTGCCTGATCCGCCCGTTAAAGTGCAGCTGCTGATTGAGACTGTCGTTCGTGAAGACGCTATTCTGCTGTATGGTTTCAGAGAGAATGCCGAGCGTGAATGGTTTCGTCTGCTTACAAGCGTGCAGGGAGTCGGGGCCAAAGTGGCTCTTGCTATTTTGTCGATTCTCTCTCCTGGTGAACTGGTAACTGCACTGAGTACGGCAGATAAGGCCAGTCTGACCCGGGCTGCCGGTGTGGGTGGCAGGCTTGCAGAGCGCATTCTTACTGAGCTGCGTGATAAAGCAGGCAAAATGCCGGGCGGCGGTGATGCGGTCGCTGTGCCAGGACAGGCACCTGCTGAAGGTGCTGGTACGATCGAATCTGACGCATTGCTGGCTTTGACCGGCCTTGGTTTCCGCCGCTCAGAATCCGTGCCAGTAGTCAGACGGCTACTTGCCGGACGCGGTGCAGAGGCGACACTCGATGGTATATTACGTGATGCTCTGAAGGAGCTTGCATCGTGAAGCAGGATGAAGGCTTTTCAGAGCGCGAAGTGCATGCCGGCCGCCAGGAAGAAGATGCCGGAGAAGCAGCGTTTCGTCCACAAAGTCTTTCCGACTTTACCGGGCAGAAAACCAGCCGTGAGAACTTATCGGTTTTTATCCAGGCTGCCCGTCAGCGTGGTGAGGCTCTAGACCATGTTTTGCTGCATGGCCCGCCAGGCCTTGGTAAAACAACGCTTGCGCAGATTGTCTCGCGTGAGCTTGGGGTGGGCTTTCGTGCAACATCCGGGCCGGTTATTCAGCGTGCGGGCGATCTCGCCGCAATTCTGACTAACCTTCAGGCGCGTGATGTTTTGTTTATTGACGAAATTCATCGTCTTCAGCCTGCCATTGAAGAAATTCTCTACCCTGCGATGGAGGATTTTCAGCTCGATCTGATTATTGGAGAGGGGCCGGCAGCCCGCTCAGTACGAATCGATTTGCCGCCTTTCACTCTGGTTGCAGCAACAACGCGTGCTGGTTTGCTGGCAACACCGCTGCGGGACCGCTTTGGTATTCCTTTGCGGCTGGTTTTTTATACGACAGAGGAGTTGTGCCAGATTGTTGCCCGCGGAGCTGGTAAGCTGGGTGTGGCATTAAGCTCTGAGGCTGTTGAAGAAATTGCCCGTCGTGCCCGTGGTACGCCACGTATTGCAGGGCGTTTGCTGCGCCGTGTGCGTGATTTTGCGGCTGTTGCCTCCTCGGATGGTAAGCCTGTAAGTCGCGAGGTCGCTGATATGGCCCTGCGTCGCCTTGAGGTTGATGCATTGGGTCTGGATGCAATGGACAGACGTTACCTGCGCCGCATTGCTGATTATCATCATGGCGGGCCTGTAGGTGTTGAAACACTTGCCGCAGCTCTTGCTGAAGCGCGCGATACTCTCGAGGATGTGATTGAGCCTTATCTTATTCAGGAAGGGCTGGTTATGCGGACCAGCCGTGGCCGTATGCTGGGTGAGCGAGGCTGGCTGCATCTGGGCCTGACACCGCCGGCACGTCCGGAGGGGAGTTTCTCAGATCAGATGGATTTGCTTTCAGATAGCGGGAGTAAGGCATGACAGGTCATACAATAGATTTTCGTGTCTATTATGAAGATACCGATGCCGGAGGTATTGTGTATCATGCCCGCTACCTCGCCTTTGCCGAGCGAGCGCGCACAGAGGCCATTCGCAGCCTGGGAATACCGGTTATAGCGCTTTCTGAGCAGTTCGGCCTTGCGTTTGTTGTGCGTGACCTTACCATCAGCTACCGTATGCCACTCAGGCTTGATGATGTTTTTACTGTTTCAACACGCCTGCTTGAACTTAATGCGGCGAGCTGCACACTTGAGCAGATTATTAGCAAGTCCGGTAAGCTGGTCGCCAGTCTGAATGTTGTTCTGGTGTGTATTCATGAAGAAAAAGGACATCCTGCCAGATTTCCGCCTTTATGGAATGCTTTGCTGAGTAAATTATCAGCAGATATGTAAAGCCCCTCTTCATCTTGTGTTATGAAGGCAGTAGAAGCGAGGGGTTAGGTTTGCGACCGGAACAACTGCGAGTCGCAGACTAAAAAACAGCGCGTATAACTGAGTACTAGAGGCAGGAGGCATTTTTGGATCGTGCAGTTGATGCGGCGAATCTCGGTACAGCCGCAGCCGGAGATTTGTCCGTTTGGGGGCTGTTTATTAATGCCTCTCCGGTTGTTAAGCTGGTTATGCTTGGGCTGCTGCTGTGCAGCATCATTGTCTGGGCAATTATTTTCGATAAAATTGTGACCCTGCGGCGCATTAATAAGGCTGCTTCTGCATTTGAAGATCGTTTCTGGTCTGGCGGCAGTCTTGATGATTTATACGAAAGTGATGGTGCAAAGCCTGCCCACCCTCTGGCTGCTGTTTTCGGTGCAGCTATGGGCGAGTGGCGCCGTTCTGCACGCATCCCCGGGGTAGATCTTGTTCGTGGTGGTGTGAAAGAGCGGGTTGACCGCGCTATTATGATTACCGTTACCCGTGAGATGGACCGTCTGCGCCGCTGGGTGATTTTTCTTGCTACAGTCGGGCCGGTAGCTCCGTTTGTCGGGCTGTTTGGCACAGTATGGGGTATTATGCACTCTTTCAGTGCGATCGCTGCGCTGCATAATACAAACCTGAGTGTTGTCGCCCCTGGTATTTCTGAAGCCCTGTTTGCTACGGCTATTGGCCTGCTTACTGCTGTGCCGGCTTATGTGGCGTACAACGTTGTCAGCAACAGTCTTGACCTGTTTCAGGATCGTCTTGAAGGATTTGGCACAGAATTTGCAGCCATTCTTTCTCGTCAGTCTGAAGAAAGGGGCTGAGCATGGGTATGTCATCAGGCGGTGGCGGCGGGCGGCGCAGACGTCGTCCGATGGCCGAGATTAACGTGACACCGCTGGTGGACGTCATGCTGGTGCTGCTGATCGTGTTTATGGTCACGTCACCCATGATGACCAGCGGTGTGAATGTGGATTTGCCAAAGACTGATGCAAAGCCGGTTAACTCTGATACGAAGCCTATTACAGTTTCTATCAGGGCTGATGGTTCGCTGTATCTGGGAGAGACCGCAGTGTCACCTGATCAGCTGGTTGCGCAGCTTAAGGCTGCATCGAACAATGATGCAGAACATCGAATTTTCGTGCGTGGCGATACGCATATTGACTACGGGCGTGTCATGCAGGTTATGGGTCAGATTACAGAAGGTGGTTTTACTCATGTGGCTTTGCTGGCGCAGCAACCCGCCAGCAGTGGCCACTAGCTCTTTCTGACGAAGAGGGAGCTGCATAATGTCGGCGCCGTATCGTTCTGATCAGCGTTTGCTCAGGCGGTCACTTTATGTGTCAGGGGGAGTGCATGTTGCGGTCCTTCTGGCTCTGATCATCTCTGTTCCTCCTGTTCCTCCTCCTGAAGAGCCACCGACTGTGGTAGAAATGCAGTTTGAGGGAGCCGAGTCAGGTGGAGCGTCTGCTAAGGCAGATAAGCCTGATACCTCACCGGCTCCGGCACCCGCTCCTGAGGAAAAACAGGCTTCTCCTTCTCCGGAGCCCCCTAAACCTGTGCCTGAAGAGGAAGCACCTCCTCCTCCTCCGCCGCCACAGCCTGTTCCGCCGCCTTCTGTGCCACAGCCTGAGAAGCTGCCTGATACGCCCCTGCCGCCTAAAGCGCAGGAGCCATCGCCTGAGGCTGTCAAAACGCCGCCTTCTCCGCCAGCACCGCCAAAACCGATGCAGAAAGTTGTGCCACCGTCTCCCATCACGCAGCCTGCTGAGGAGCTGCCGGATGCGGTGATACCGTCGCATATTACGCAGCCCAACAAGGCGAAGAAAACACAGCAGGATTCTCATTCGCTACTTGAAACGCTTGAGGCCTTTCGTGCTGAGCAGCCGCAAACGCACCCGCCAAAAGCACGGGCAAATCCGACGCAGGGAGGATCACCGCACGGGGGAGGTACACCTGACGGTGATATTACCCGCAGCATGAGCTCTGGTGAGCAAAAAGCCATAGGCTCTGCTGTGCGGCGTTGTTATACTGAAGACACCGCAGCCAGAAATTATGCGACTTTTGTGGCGCATCTGGTGGTGACAGTTGATGCGGATGGTGAGGCACGTATTGTTACATTTGCGCCTGAAACACAGGCGCGGATGAATGCTGACGCGTCATATCGTGCGCTGGCTGAAAGGGCGCGCTCTGCTGTGCTAAGCCCGACCTGTTCAAAACTGCCTATTCCTAAAAAACTACTGGGACAGACACGGCAGCTGAAATTTGTTTTCAGACCCTGACCAGATTCAACAGAGGATAAGAGTAATGCTGACGAATACCAGGCCGCTTATTTCAGATCAGGAAGCCGATGCTCTGAAAGGATTTATGTTTGAGCGGCGTGCGGTTCTTGGTGCTGGTCTGGCCGCAGGGGGTTTGCTGATAACACCACTTGCAGCCCAGGCAGCATCATCGGCAGAGCCCGCAGCAGAAATTACCGTTGATCAGGCGCGTACAGCTCCGATTCCTATTCTTATTGCTAATCTCGGGGGAGGGATCGGGTCACAGATTACAGGCGTCCTGACGAATGACCTGAGCGGCACAGGTCTGTTTAAAGTGATACCTGGTGGCGATATGTCTGGTACGCCTGACTTTGCTGCGGCAAAGGCTACAGGTGCGCGGGCTATGGTGACAGGCAGTGTTTCTGGCAGCGGTTCTGTACGTGTTGAGATGCGTCTGTGGGATGTACTGACCGGCAAACAGCTTCAGGGAACAGCCTATACAACATCCCCTGATAACTGGCGCCGCATTGCTCACATTATCGGTGACGTAATTTATAAGCGGATGCTTGGTGAGGAAGGGTATTTTGATACCCGTATTGCATTTATTGCGCGTTCTGGCTCGCGGGCGCATCAGAGAACCCGCCTGGCAATTATGGATCAGGATGGTGCAAATGCCCGCATGCTTACCGCAGGTAACTGGCTGACGCTGACACCACGCTTTAACCCGGTTAAAGACCAGATTGCTTTCATGTCTTATGCTAATAACCGCCCGCGTGTGTATCTGTTTGACCTCAACTCAGGTCGTCAGCAGATACTGGGCGATTTTGCCGGTATTTCTTTCGCACCGCGCTTTGCACCTGATGGACGGTCCGTTATTCTGTCAGTAACGCGTAATGGCGGGTCTGATATTTTTATTGTTGACCTTGCTTCCGGCGCACGCCGTCAGATCACGTCATCAGGGGCTATTGATACCAGCCCCTGCTTTAGCCCTGATGGTTCACAGGTTGTGTTTAACTCTGACCGCGGTGGCAGCCCCCAGCTTTATATTATGAGCTCATCGGGGGGGAATGTTCACCGAATTTCTTACGGTCATGGCACATACGGTTCACCAGTCTGGTCCCCGCGCGGTGACCTCATTGCATTTACCCGTATTGCAAACGGATCTTTCTCTCTGGGGGTGATGAATCCTGATGGCACTGGTGAGCGGATTATGACAGAAGGCTTTACGGTGGAAGGCCCGACCTTCTGCCCTAATGGTCGTGTGATTGCTTATTGCCGTCAGACTCGTGCCAGCTCAGGTGGTTCAGGCTTTAACTCTCTTCTGGGAAGTGTGGATATCACCGGCTTTAATGATCGTGTTTTGCCAACACCAGGGCAGGCTTCTGATCCGGCCTGGTCTCCGCTTAACGGATAATATTGATTTATATCGTTTTTCTCTGGCTGTGTGCATTAATGCAGCCAGAGAGACGTGTTGCGTGACAGCGGCGGCTCAGCCAGTAAAGAGAAGGTGCTGAGTTAGCCTGAGGAGCTGCCGGAAAGAGGATATAAATATTTTAATATTCAAAAATTTGTCATTTTTTATGTATTGAAATATTTTGAAATATATTAGTAAATATAATTTTTTTATATGATAAATAAGATTATTTATCTGTTTTTTATTGTAAATACAAAGAAAAAGTTTATAATAAAACAAAACATATTACCATAAAATATAAATTAATATATTATTTTAATATCGTGATATTTTTTGTTTTTTTTGATACTGTTGTGATTGAATTTTTCTAATATTTTTATTGTTTTTTTTTTGAAATGCTCAGCCTTGTATCGGTGTTTTTCCTGCGGTTTATGACATGATTGTGCCATTTTCGTATGTTCTGCGAAGATGGCAGCGCTTGACCGCTTACTGGAGTTATGGCTAACGCAATGTTAGTCTCCATACGGTTGTCGACTCTTCAGGGGTATCTCAAATGAAGGGTGGAAAAATACGCGGAGATGTACAACAATATTCTGTGTATCTACTTCGACACTGTGTTTGATTAACACAGTTCCCGCAGGGAACGACAGTTCAGGATCCGAAATAATGAGACTACACCTTGTTGCTGCATTGAGCGCTATGACCTTCCTCACGGCCTGTGCCCATAAAAAGGTTGATACGGGTGCTTCTACCGGAGACGCAACACTCATTGCACCGCAGACAAGCGGTCCGGTGCCAGGCAGCGAGGCTGATCTGGTTGCGAGTGTGGGTGACCGCGTACTCTTCCCGTTCAATCAGAGCGGTCTGACACAGGATGCGCAGGCAACCCTGCTGAAACAGGCAGCCTGGCTGGCAAAATATCCTCAGGTTAATATCGAAATTGCAGGTAACTGCGATGATCGTGGTACCGAGGAATACAACATTGCTCTCGGTCAGCGTCGTGCAAATGCTGCACGCGACTTCCTGGTGGCTCATGGTGTAGCATCATCGCGCATTACGACCATTTCTTACGGTAAAGATCGTCCGACCGATCCGGGTGATGACGAAAGTGCATGGGCGCAGAATCGTAACGCAATTACTTCTGTCAAATAATTTTGACATTTAGTATTTGACGTAACAGAGCGGGTTCGGAGATAATCTTCCGGCCCGTTTTTGTTATTGTGGTCGTTTTTCTTTCAGTTCATGTGTAAAGTCTGACAGATTTTCAGCAAGGTGAGGTATCTCATGATACGCCGTTTTATACGTTCTGTTTCTGCTTGCGGGCGTATCGCTGTTCTGGGGGCTATGTTGCCTGTTGCGGGCGTGTCTGCCGTGTCCTGCACTGCCTATGCGCAGGATGCTGAGATGAGCAGAGAAGGGCTTGCCCTTCACAATCAGATTCTGGCGCTTCAGCAGCAGGTATCAGCGCTTAAGCAACAGATGGCCAGCTCGGGGGAAAGTGGCAGCACTCTTGCTCCTCCGTCTTCAACTCCGGCGACCTCATCATCTGGCAGCAATGACCTGACAGCACAGCTGCTTGATCGTGTCAGCACACTTGAGCAGCAGCAGCGTGACATGCGGGGTGAACTTGATCAGCAGGTTAACTCACTGCAGCAGCAGGTAGCAACTTTGTCAAAACAGCTGGCTGATGCTCAGTTTGCCGCTCAGAATGGCGGGGGTGGTTCTGTCAGCGCAGCTGCTCCGGCAAAAACAGCTGAAGCAGCCCCTTCTACACCAGATGCATTACTTGCTGCTGGTAAAGCTGCTTTGCAAAAGCGTGATTATACGACAGCGCATGATAATGCTGAGGCCGCGCTGAAAAATGCCAGAGGCAGCTTTAAAGTTGATGCTCAGTTTTTGCTGGCTCAGTCTCTGGCCGGGCAGAAACAGTTCAGGCAGTCAGCTATTGCCTATTATGATGCTTATCGTCAGTCTCCCAAAAGCGCCCGTGCGCCAGATGCGTTGCTTGGGGTAACGGCATCTTTGCTGGCTATGGGAGATAAAAAGCCAGCCTGTCAGGCACTGGCAAAACTGAAGCAGGAATTTCCGTCTCCTGCTGAACGTGTTTCTCATGCAGCAGCAATTTATACGGCCCGGGGTGGCTGTTCATAATTTCTGATCTGACTGATCCTTTTTCGGTTGCTGCAATAACGCCTGCACAGTTTTGTGCTGTTATGGAGCGCCTTGGCCCGTGGGTGCCTGACCGCGCGGGTATGAGCCCGGTCGCTCTGGCTGTTTCCGGTGGTGGCGACAGCCTCTGCCTTGCCTGGCTTGCCTCGTTATGGCGTAAAAATCTGCTGGCTTTGATTGTTGATCACGGGCTTCGCAAAGACTCGGCAGAGGAAGCCAGGCTGACCGCCCGCCGGTTGCAGGCTCTTCATATTCCATCACGGATCATTACGCTGACTCATCTGAGTAAGGGCAGTGGTATCGCAGAGCGTGCGCGTTCTGCGCGTTATGTGGCACTTCGTCAGGCCTGTTATGAGGCGGGGTGTACTGATTTGTTACTTGGCCATCAGGCAGATGACCAGGCTGAGACAGTAGCTATGCGTCAGCGCGCCGGGAGTGGTTGTGATGGTCTTGCTGGCATGGCTTCAGTCACAGCTTTGCCTGAGGTGCGCCTGGTAAGGCCGTTGCTTGGTTTTTCGCGTGAAGCTTTGCGGCAGACATTGAGAGAGCAGCAGATTGAGTGGGTCGATGACCCCTCTAATGAAGATCTGACAGCTGAGCGTGTCAGAGTGCGTACGGCATTTCGTCGTGATAGTACCAGTCGTACAGCAGGCTGGGTGCAGGCAGCGCAGCAGGGCAGTTTGCGTATGGTGCGTGAGACTGAACGAATTGCAGCACTGGCACAGCAGAGCGCTCTGTTGCCTTATGGCTGGGCCATTGCCGGTGAAACTTTACCTCAGCCTGAAAATTTGTCGTTGCTGATCCGCGCTGTTGGGGGCCTTATTTACCCTCCTTCTGTTGCTGCTGTTGAGCAGCTTTATCTGCGTCATTGTGAAGCCACGCTCGCTGGTGTGCAGCTGGTACGCCATAAGACACAGTGGTTTTTGATCAGAGAGGCTGCCGCGCAGCAGGGGCCTGTTGCCCTGGCCGATCGTGCAGTGTGGGATAATCGTTTCAGGGTTAGTCTTCCTGCCGGGCTGGACGGAGGGGAGATCACAGTAGCGGCAGCGGGTTTCGGGCTTGCCCGTGAGCAGCGTTGCGGGTGGCCTGCGCGTTTTTGCGCAACATTACCGGCTTTGTGGCGCAGCGGGCAGCGGATTGCGGTTCCGCATATTGGGTTATGTGATGATCTGGCATTACAAAATATCAGGCTGATATTTGCTCCGCCGGTACCGGCAGGGGGCAGAACAGTGTACGATCCTGTTTGTCCGGTCAGTCCTTAAATATTGCGTATGGCAGCTATGAGTTCTTTTCGTATCGCCTTACTTTTTTCAAAACAAAGACATTCTCTGTGCAGAAAAGCGGATTATCCCCTAGGAATGTGCAGATGATCACCCTATTTATAATCTGAATAAGTTGCAATTTTCGGCATCTGCTGCACAGATGATATTTTTACAGGACCTTTCTGGCGCTTTGCCAAGACGAGTATGGAAACACAGCCACTATGAATAATTTAGGCCGTAATCTGGCTCTGTGGGTTGGCATCATTGTGCTGTTACTCTTTCTGGTGAATGTTTTTCAGCCAGGAAGCACACAGCATGCCTCCCAGCAGCTTGCCTATTCTGATTTTGTTACTGATGTCGATACAGATCATGTCAGGTCTGTCGTCGTGCAGGAGCACAATATCTCTGGTGTGCTTAAAGATGGCACATCCTTTGAAACATATGCCCCCGATGACCCAAATCTGATTCCTAAAATGGTCAGTAAGGGCGTGCAGGTCAGTGCAAAACCGCTTGATCGTGATGGCAGCCCGCTGCTGCGTTATTTCCTTAATGCGCTGCCTATTATCATTATGATCGCAGCCTGGCTGTTCGTAATGCGCCAGATGCAGGGTGGTGCCGGCCGTGGTGCAATGGGCTTTGGTAAGTCCCGCGCTAAAATGCTGACAGAAAAGCATGGTCGCGTTACGTTTGATGATGTCGCCGGTATTGATGAGGCAAAGGGTGAGTTACAGGAGATTGTTGATTTCCTGAAAGACCCGCAGAAATTTACCCGGCTGGGTGGTAAAATCCCCAAAGGTGTCCTGCTGGTTGGCCCTCCCGGTACAGGTAAAACCCTGCTGGCCCGTGCTATTGCAGGTGAAGCCAATGTGCCTTTCTTCACCATTTCCGGCTCTGACTTTGTCGAGATGTTTGTCGGTGTTGGTGCGTCACGTGTTCGTGATATGTTTGAGCAGGGTAAAAAAGCAGCTCCCTGCATTATCTTCATTGATGAGATCGACGCAGTCGGGCGTCATCGTGGCGCCGGTCTTGGTGGCGGCAATGATGAGCGCGAGCAGACCCTGAACCAGATGCTGGTTGAGATGGATGGTTTTGAGAGCAGTGAAGGGGTAATCCTTATTGCTGCAACAAACCGCCCCGATGTGCTCGACCCCGCATTGCTGCGCCCTGGTCGTTTTGACCGTCAGGTTGTTGTGTCAAATCCTGATGTTGCAGGTCGTGAAAAGATTTTACGTGTGCATATGCGCAAAGTGCCACTGGCCTCTGACGTTGACCCACGTATTATTGCCCGCGGCACTCCTGGTTTCTCTGGTGCTGATCTTGCCAATCTCGTGAATGAAGCAGCTCTTGCTGCCGCGCGTCAGGGCAAGCGCACAGTTGCTATGCGTGAGTTTGAAGACGCCAAAGATAAAGTGCTTATGGGTGCTGAGCGTCGTTCACTCGTCATGCATGAGGATGAGAAGAAGCGCACGGCTTATCATGAAGCCGGCCATGCCGTGACAGCTGTTCTGGTCCCTGAGAGTGAGCCGATTCATAAAGCAACGATCATTCCGCGTGGCCGTGCTCTGGGTATGGTGATGCGTCTGCCAGAGGGCGATCGTCTTTCTATGAGTCGCAAAAACTGCATTGCCCACCTTGTTGTGGCAATGGGTGGTCGTGTGGCTGAAGAGGTTATCTACGGCAAAGATAATATCTGTAATGGCGCTATGGGCGACATTCAGATGGCAACCAGAGTTGCCCGCAGCATGGTTACCGAATGGGGAATGAGCGACAAAGTTGGTATGATCGCTTATGCCGGTGACGATAATGGCAGCGCGGGTATGTTTGGCAGTGCGAAGAACTTCTCTGAGCATACAGCTATGGAGATTGATTCGGAAATCAAACGCCTGATTGATGAAGCCTATGAGCAGGCCCGTGACTATATGCATGGCAATATTGATGCTCTGCACAGGATTGCTGAAGGCCTGCTGGAGTTTGAAACGCTGACGGGCGAAGAAATTCGCCAGCTTATGAGAGGTCAGCCGATCGAGCGTAAGGAAGATGATGATTCCGGGCCGGTGAATCGTCGGGCTTCTGTTCCGCAGGTTATTGAAGCAGAAGTGAAGCCCTCAGGCAGTGATGATGGGCCTTCAGTTCCGGCGCCTCAGCTGAGCTAACGCTGCTGGTGACTGAACAGCTTTAAGATTAAGAACGGGGCGGCAGTTTTATGCCGCCCTTTTTTATTGTGGATGAGATGATGGATTTTACGCGTTTAGCTGAACCTTCAGGGCTTATTTATGGTTCCGTAGCGAGGGAGGCAGTGCGGGCTGGTCATGCCTTACCTCTTGCTGGCGGGCCTGCCGCTTTTACACTGGTTGACCTGATTGATGGTTATACGCGTAGCGGGTTTATGCCTGTTTCGTCTGTGCCAGCCGGGTGGCAGCCGCAACTTGAGCGTATTTCACGTGCTCCTGTCAGCGATGTTGTGTCATTGAACAAGCAGGTTATGGGCATTGTTAATCTTACACCTGATAGTTTTAGCAGTGATGGTCATGCTGGTAACGCTGAGCATGCAGTTGCAGCCAGCAGGCAGAGTGTTGAGCAGGGTGCGCGTATTCTCGATATTGGTGGAGAAAGTACACGTCCTGGCTCAGCAGTGATTACTCCCCGGGAGGAATGGCAGCGAATTGGAGAGACGGTTTCTGCATTACGAGAGCATTTACCCGATACGATTTTGTCAGTGGATACGCGTCATAGCTTCGTTATGGAGCAGGCTCTGGAAGCTGGCGTTCATATTATTAACGATATTTCAGCGCTCGATGACCCCGATGCTTTGCCGTTGCTTGCGCAACATACCTGTGGCGTTGTGCTGATGCATATGCGCGGAACTCCCCAGACTATGGGAGCGTATACTGATTATCAGGATATTGGGTACGATACGGTACGTGAACTTGGCGAACGGTTAAAATATGCTGTTGAGGGGGGGATAAAGCCCGGGCGTATTATTATTGACCCAGGTTTTGGTTTTGCAAAAACAACAGAGCAGAACATGCAGCTGCTGGCGCGCGTGGCATTGTTTACTAATCTGGGGTGTCCGATTCTGGTCGGTGTGTCGCGTAAGCGTATGATCGGTGCGGTAACAGGTGTTACTTCAGCTGCGCAGCGGGATGCTGGTACACACACAGCGTCACTGGCAGGGATTGCTGCGGGCGGTTGTATCGCGCGGGTGCATGATGTCGCTGGTATGATGCAGTCTCTTAATACCTGGCAGGCGTTACAGAATTTTTAAAACGTCTGAGTTTATAACAGATACATGGTTTCGCGCTGAGGTAAATCGCTCTAGAACACAAAGGTCATTGTGCAGCATACGATGGCCGAAGAAAACCGGAATGCAGGAGAGCTGGGATGATACGTCAGAAACGTCTGTTTGGTACAGATGGCATTCGGGGTACAGCTAATCAGACCCCGATGACCGTAGAAACAGCTCAGCGTCTGGGTCAGGCTGCAGGTCTGCGCTTTACGCGCGGTGACCATCGTCATAGCGTACTGGTTGGCAAAGATACGCGTTTGTCAGGGTATATGATTGAAAGCGCCATGGTTTCTGGCTTTCTCTCAGCTGGTATGGATGTAACCTTTGTCGGGCCGCTGCCAACACCTGCTATTGCGATGCTGACCCGCTCTTTGCGTGCTGATCTTGGGGTGATGATTTCAGCCTCTCATAATCCCTTTGAGGATAACGGCATTAAACTATTTGGTCCTGATGGTTTTAAACTCTCGGATGCTGATGAGCACGAGATTGAAGACCTGATGGAATCTGACCTGACAGGTCGCCTTGCCGCCCCCGATAAAATCGGAAGAGCCTCTCGCCTGAATGACGCAGCCGGGCGTTATATTGAACATGCCAAGGCTTCTTTCCCGCGTAAAATACGCCTTGATGGTATGAAAATCGTCATTGATTGTGCCAATGGTTCGGCTTACCGGGTGGCCCCGACAGCCCTGTGGGAGCTGGGTGCGGAAGTTATTCGTATTGGTTGCACACCTGATGGTGTGAATATTAATGAGCAATGTGGGTCGACTTACCCTGAAACATTATGTGCAGCGGTCAGGCAACATAAAGCGCACCTGGGTATTGCTCTTGATGGTGATGCTGATCGTGTTCTGATTGCAGACGAAACAGGTCATCTGATTGATGGTGATCAGATTCTTGCATTAATTGCACAGTCCTGGAATCGTGAGCATCGCCTTGAAGGGGGAGGGATTGTTGCGACTGTAATGTCGAACATGGGGCTTGAGCGTTTTCTTAATGATCTGAATATCGGTCTTGAACGCACAGCAGTGGGTGATCGCTATGTCGTTGAGAGAATGCGTGAACGCGGCATAAATATTGGTGGCGAACAGTCAGGCCATATGGTGCTGACTGATTTTGGCACCACCGGAGATGGTCTTATTGCAGCACTGCAAATTCTGGCATTTCTTGTTGAAGATGGCCGTCCCGCCAGTCAGGTGTGTCGTTTGTTTAAGCCTTTCCCACAGAAATTGCAGAACATACGTTTTACTGGGGTAAGCCCGCTTGAGCGTGAGAGCGTTAAGGAAAAGCAGGCAGAAATAGAGAAACAACTAGCTGGCCGTGGCCGTCTGGTTTTGCGTAAAAGTGGTACAGAGCCTTTGATACGTGTGATGGTTGAAGCTGAGGATTCCCTCCTTGTTGAACAGGCCGTTTCAGACATGTGTGGTGTTATAGAAGCCACCGAATAAGAGAAGAAGATGCAGAAAACGGAGCAGCCGGTCGTGCGTGTTCTCTCCATTGCGGGGAGTGATTCCGGCGGCGGGGCCGGTATACAGGCTGACATTAAGACCATAACGACCCTGCAGGGCTATGCCATGACGGCGATCACAGCCCTGACCGCACAGAACACGCATGGTGTTGATAGTATTTTGCCTGTTCCGCCTGAGTTTTTACGGCAGCAGATTCATGCTGTCCTTAATGACCTGGGGACGGATGCTTTTAAAACCGGCATGGTTGGAGGAGCTGCAGAAATACGCGTGGTGGCTGAAGAGATACAGCATTATGTCTCGCGTTTTCCTGATGTGCCGGTTGTGGTTGACCCTGTTATGGTAGCAAAAGGTGGTGCAGCACTTCTGGCTGAGGAAGCGCTCGATACGTTACAGAACGTGTTATTACCACAGGCAACAGTTATTACGCCTAATATTCCTGAAGCGATTTGCCTGGTAAAGCAGGATATCACAACAGTAAACGAGATGCGTCAGGCAGCTCGCAGATTGTATAATGCAACCGGTGCAGCTGTTGTGGTGAAAGGCGGGCACCTGACAGATGATACACTGGTTGATGTTTTATTTGATGGCGTTAATTTCAGTGAGTTCTCTGATACGCGTATTAATACGCGTCATACACATGGCACAGGCTGTACACTGGCCAGTGCGCTGGCAACACGACTGGCACAGGGTTACTCTCTTTTTGACGCTGTTCATCAGGCCAGAGCATATGTCAGGCAAGCTATTGTAATGGCTCCCGGTTTAGGGGGGGGAGCCGGCCCTTTGTGGCATCAGGTCGCTTTTATGCGATAGCCTGCTGAGCATTTATCGAAGAATATGCAGGGACTGCCCCCTGTTCGCTTATAGCCATCGGGGTTTTAAGAATATAGCCTCTTCCCCAGATGGTAGTAATAAGTTTTCTGGCACCGGCATCAGCCAGTTTTTTACGAAGTTTGCAGATAAAGACATCAATTATTTTGATGTCTGGCTGATCTTGTCCATTATAGAGGTTATCGAGAAGAATCTCTTTAGTAAGAGTAATATTTTTACGCATCATAAGAAGTTTGAGAGTAGAGAACTCTTTGTTTGTCAGATGAACGGGACGCCCGGATACTGTAACGGTCTGTGAGTTCATATCCATGGTCAGGTCACCAATCTGAGTCACAGAACTTGCAAAGCCGCCTGAACGACGCAGAATAGCTTGAATGCGGGCAATAAGCTCATTTATGTCGCATGGCGTTGCAATATAATCATCAGCTCCATTAGCAAAAGCTTTTATTTTTGTATGGGGTTTATCGATATCAGATAAAATAATAATCGGGGTTTCCAGCCTTGTTGAGCGTGCTGTGTTAATAATATCAAACCCATCCATATCTGGCAGCATCAGCTCAATAATTGCCAGACCATAATTATAGTTACGCATCATTTCGAGTGCATCATGCCCTGATGAGCACACGTCAGTAATGAAGCCAATGCTGTTAAGTTTAGTTACAATTTCTTCCGTAAGAGACTGGTTATCCTGAGCAAAAAGAATGCGCATATTGTTTTCTCCGTGGAAGGAGCAAAATTACGCCCCTGGGTTGTATTAACAATCTTATAATATACTTTTAGGTGTTTTTATATAAAATAAACACAAATAAAACATTAAATTAATTGCATATAAAATAAATATTTTAAGTTTATTTTTATATTTATTGTATTTTATACAATAAAAACAATAGGAAAAAAAATTCTATTATTTTTTAAAATTGATATTTTTTATATATACATAAAAGATATATGATTATTAAGTATTTAATTATTTTACTTTAATTTGATATTTAATGGTATTTTAATATGATTATTATTTTATTAAAACAATATATATTGTACATTTTTCTTTAGATAATTCAGTGGGTTCACATTGTATGTGCATAGTTGGCAGGGGGTATAATTTTACCTTTGTTATTGGTAATATGCTCATTTTAATATTATATTTTAGTAAATTGTGTAATTGCTGTGTGCCTTGCAATATCTTCTTAGATATCAGACCTTAAAACAGAAGACTGTCAGAGAAAGCGATTGCAGAATGAGTGCTCAGACTGGCCTTATTACTCTTGGTGATGAAAATGCTACCGGCCGTCTGGCGTGCATTCTGGCTGCTCAGGCACGCCCAGGCGACGCTCTTTTACTGTCTGGTCCACTCGGCGCCGGAAAAAGTGTGTTCTCCAGAGCGTTTTTGCGGGCTGCCTGCCGTGATGAGGCGCTTGAGGTGCCGAGTCCTACCTACACTCTTGTTCAGGCCTATCAGGCCCCTGATTATGTTGTGTCGCATTTTGATCTCTGGCGACTGGGGAGCCCTGATGAGCTTGAAGAGCTCGGCTGGGATGATGCGCGTGAGGGTGTTGTTCTTGTCGAGTGGCCCGATAAGCTTGAAGAGTTTCTGCCAGATAATGCCTTGCATCTGACGTTGTCTGTTCAGGCTAACGGTACGCGAATGGTGTCTGTGCAGGGGTGGGAAGAGCGTCTTTCTCCAGGCTGGCACAGGGCAGGAGGCTGAAACATGGCGCAGGGGAATGTGTCAGGTCAGGCACGGCTGGCAACGGTTCCGGCGCATCTGCCCTTTCTTGATCAGGTAGCATTACGCTGGTTGCACACTGCGCATTGGGACCCTGAAAAAATGGGAGAGGGCACTATCGTGCTGCCCGGTCGTCGTGCTGCCCGTGGGCTGACAGAAGCTTTTATGCGTCATATGGACGGCAAGCCGATGTTGCTGCCACGTATTTTGCCGGTTAGTGCGCTTGATGAGGCAGAACTTGGTTTGTCTGGCGGTGTTGGCGGCGGCGAGGGGCTTCTTCTTCCTCCGGCTGTTGATGGCATGACACGTCTTACGGTTCTGACACGTCTTATTTTGCAGGCTGATCAGGCTTTTGGCACCCGCCCGTTGCTTGATCAGGCCTGGCCGCTCGCAAAAGCCCTGGCCGAGCTGATGGATGAAGCTGAGTGGGCTGATGTTAACCTGACTGAGCGCCTGCCGGATGCCGTGCAGGAGGGTTTTGCCGAGCACTGGCAGAAGATACTGCAATTTCTCGATATTGTTACAGCTGCCTGGCCTGCATGGTTGCAGGCGCAGGGGGTTATGAACCCGGTTGCCCGTCAGGTTGCTTTGCTGCGTGCACAGGCGGCATTATGGCGAAAAAAAGCAGCGGCTGATGAGCAGACGCCTTTATGGGCAGCAGGCTTTACAAATATTATGCCGGCAACAGCTGAGGCGTTGCAGGCTATTCTCGCCAGCCCTCAGGGGCGTGTGGTTGTGTCTGGCCTTGATACAGATATGCCGGATGAAATTTTTGCGACCTTACCTGATAGCCACCCGCAGGCCGGGCTGAGTTGTCTGCTGAAAGATCTGGAGGTCAGGCGGAGTGATGTGCAGATCTGGCAGGGTGAGGGAGGGTATCCTGAACGAACGCAGACTCTCGCCCGTGCGCTGTTACCTGCCGCAGCTCTGGAGGACTGGGTTAAGCCTGGACCATCAGCTTTACAGCAGGTTGTTCGTCTTGAAACAGCCGGGCAGCAGGAGGAAGCAGTCGCTGTCGCCATGATTATGCGTGACGTTGTTGCTCAGCCCGGCAAACGTGCCGCCCTTATCACGCCAGACCGCGCTCTGGCTGCCCGTGTCGTGACGGAGCTGAGTAGATGGGGTATTCTGGCGGATGACAGTGCCGGGGCTTCTCTTATCGGCACACCGGGCGGCGTGCTTTTGCGTCACATTGCCCGTCTGGTTGAGAGCCGCTATTCCCCCGTGGCGCTTCTGACACTGCTTAAGCACCCTCTGGTTGCCTGCGGCCTTCCGTCCGGGGTGTGTCGCGCATCGGCCCGTTTACTCGAGCGTTCTGTGCTGCGGGGGCCCGCACCTCCTCCCGGTTTTGCAGCTTTGCGCCATGCTGTTGAGGTCTCCGTTGCTGACTGGGAGCGTAAGGAGCAAAAAGCTGGCAAAATCAGTGCCGGTAATGATGCCGACCGTCCCTTTGGTCCCGAACCTCTGCTGAAATTTATGGATCGGCTGGCCCGTTGTCTTGAACCTGTTATGGCCTGGCCGGACGAAAATGCGGAAGAAACACAGTCTGATGGCCCTGCGCCTGCTCCCTCCTACGGGTTTAAGGCATCTGTTCCTGACCTGCTGACAGCTCTGGTGCAAACAGTGGAGCGTCTGGTCGCAACGGACACGGAGGAGGCCCCCCAGCGTTTGTGGCGCGGAGAGGAAGGAAATCTTCTGGCGCGTAAGCTGACAGATCTGATTATGGCGAGTGATATTTTGCCGCATCAGCCTCCGGCTGTGCTTGACGGTCTGTTGTGTGCCGTGCTGGCCGAAGAGCGTGTTGCCAGTCGTTACGGGGGTGACCCTGCAGCGTTGCATCCGCGTGTGCTGATATGGGGTTTGTTTGAAGCGCGTTTGCAAACGGCTGATACAGTCATTCTGGGCAGCCTGGTGGAAGGGGTCTGGCCCCCTGTGCCTGATGCCGGCCCGTGGATGAGCCGTCCTATGCGACAAAAAGCTGGCCTGCCTTCACCTGAGCAGGAAATCGGGCAGGCTGCACATGACTTTTTCTCCTGTGTTGCTGCGGGGGGAGAGGTAATTTTATCCTGTCCCCGGCGACGTGAAGGCGTGCCGGTTGTTCCTGCACGCTGGCTCACCAGGCTGAATGCGTTTCTGGCAGGGCGTCAGATGCACCTGCCTTTTCACCCGGCGGCCCGCTGGCTCGAAGCACTTGATCAGCCCGAAGGTGCTGCTCGCCCAGTGCGTCCACCCGAGCCAAAGCCACCTGTTGCATTGCGCCCGCGTCGTCTGAGTGTGACGGAAATTGAGACATGGAACCGTGACCCTTATGCTCTTTATGCCCGCCATGTTCTGAAGCTGGACGTGTTGCCTGAGCTTGAAGAGGCTGCCGATGCTTCAGATTATGGTGTCATTGTGCATGCTGCTCTTGAGCAATGGTTCAGAAAATATGGGGTATCTTGGCCTGTAAACGCTGAAGCCGGGCTTAAGGCGATTTTTCGTGATGTGTTGTATGCGCATATTTTGCGCCCGGCGTTGCGCGCCTGGTGGGAGCCGCGTCTGATGCGTATTGCCTCCTGGGTGGTGCAGGCTGAGGAAGCTCGCCGTGAAGCGGAGGGGAACCCGCAGCGCATCAGTACAGAGCTGCGTGGTAAGGTTGTTATCCCTGATGCGCCGGCCGGTGCTTTCTCGCTCGTGGGGCGTGCTGACCGTATTGACCTTGATGCGCAGGGCCGGGTGCTGGTGAGTGATTATAAAACCGGTACACTTCCAACTAAAAATGAGGTGTTGTCAGGCTGGAGCCCTCAGCTCCCCCTTGAGGCAGCAATGGTGCTGCGTGGTGGTTTTTCTGGTTTTGCACTGGAAGCTGATAAGGCCTCTCCTGAAATAGGCGGGCTGGTGTACTGGCAGCTGACCGGTGGTGCCGAGCCAGGTAAAGAAGTTCTGGTTACAGCCCCTAAAGATGAGTCTCTGACAGATGTTGCTGAGCAGATATGGGAAAAACTGCGTGAGCGCGTTTTTGCCTATGATGACCCTGAACAGCCTTATCTCTCGCACCCGCACCCGGGTAAGGAACCACGTTTTGCTGATTATGCCCGCCTGGCCAGAGTGCCGGAATGGGGGGTTGCCAGCCTGGATGAAGAAGAATGAGTGGCTCTTATAGTATCGCAGAGGTTATCGCTCAGGCAAACGCCCAGCAGGGGCTGGCCTCTGACCCGGCGGCTTCAGTCTTTGTGTCTGCTTCTGCAGGGAGTGGTAAAACAAAACTACTGATCGACCGCCTGTTGCGTCTCATGTTGCCGCGCGAGCTGGAGACTGGTGAGATCGTACCTGGTAGCCCTCCTGCTCGTATTTTGTGCCTGACTTTCACCAGGGCTGCGGCGGCTGAAATGGCTATTCGTCTGCAGCATCGTCTCGGGCAGTGGGTCACGTATTCTGACGAGGCTCTTAATAAAGACCTTGCCGCTCTTTTTGTGCCGTGCACACAGCAGACACGTCAGCAGGCCCGTGCGTTATTTGCTGAGGTGCTTGATCTGCCTGGTGGAATGCGCATTGGCACCATTCATGCGTTTTGCCAGTCGCTGCTCAGGTCGTTTCCGCTCGAAGCCGCGATGAACCCTTATTTTACCGTCCTGGAGGAGACTGATGCCGCCCTGGCGCTGAACGGATGTGTGGAAACTGTGCTGAGTGGACAGAATACCGCCCTGCTTGCCCCGCTGGCCGGAATTATGCGCGCAACAGATTTTGTCGGGCTGGCAGCGTCTTTACGCCGGGATGAAAAAAGCAAAAATCTTTTTCAGTGGGTCTCAAAAAACCCTGACGGTATCCGGTCTGTTTTTGCACGGGTTTTGCGGCTGCCGCCTGAGGCTGTGCAGGGCTCTGATACCGATCAGCTGGAAAAAGCCTGTACGGGTTTTGCCGGTGAAGAAAACCTGCGTTCTTTTCTTGGTGTTTTGTCTGAGGAGGGTACAGAGGCTGTCAGACGTAATACTGTGCAGCTGCTTGACTGGCTTTCACTTTCTGCCAGGCAGAGGGCAGAGCAGTGGGATGTATGGCGTAATGGTTTTCTGACCAGGCAAAATAAGCCGCGTAGTACCGGGCTGATTACGAAAAAGCTGAGTGAAAAATATCCGCAGCAGGCTGAATATCTGTTGCGTGAGGCAGAGCGTATCCTCGCTGTTGATGATGTTATGCTCGGCCGTGAGCTGGTGTCGCTGGGGGCGGCTCTCGTGCAGATGGTCGCTCCGGTTTCTGCCCTTTATACCGAGCGTAAAACCCGTCGTGGACTGGTTGAATATGAAGACCTGATTCATAACACATTGCAGTTGCTGCGTGAGCCCGGTGCCGCATGGGTTATGTATAAGCTTGATGGTGGTATCGACCATCTTCTGCTTGATGAGGTGCAGGACACCTCAGCTGAGCAATGGCGTATAGCCGGTGATCTGACAGAGGAGTTTTTTGCAGGTCAGGGCGCGCGTGAGGAGGAGGCTGGCCCGCGTACCGTGTTTGCTGTGGGGGATTATAAACAGTCAATTTATGGGTTTCAGGGGGCTGACCCCGAATCTTTTCGTACCTGGCGTGAGCGGTTTCAGCAGCGGGCTGAAGGAGCAGGACAAATCTGGTATGACCCGGCACTGACGGTTTCTTTTCGTTCAACTTTGCCGGTATTAAAGCTGGTTGACGCTGTTTTTTCTGTGCCAGAGGCTGCTCGTGGCGTGGTTGATGAAGGTGCGTCTCCCATGCAGCATCTGAGCGCCCGGGTGGGGCAGCCCGGGCGTGTGGAGTTATGGCCGCTGACTGAATCTGTGCGTGAAGATGAGGATGAGGTCACCACCCCCTGGGATAAGGTGGACAGAAATACGACACGCCAGAATGCCCGGCAGAAGCTGGCTGATACCCTGGCTCGTCATATTGCTCATGAGCTGGCATCTCCCCCCGCGCCAGGTGAAGAACCTCTGACACCAGGGGATATTCTTATTCTTGTCCCGCGCCGTTCGCCTTTTGTGACAGCACTGATCCGCGCACTGAAAATTCAGAATATTCCGGTCATGACCCTGGTGAGTACAGGACTGGCTGATCAGCTGGCGGTGCAGGACCTTGTTGCGCTGTGTTCGGCGCTGCTTTTGCCGCAGGATGATCTGACGCTGGCATGTGTGCTGACATCTCCTCTTGGCGGTGTGTCAGATGACAGCCTGATGGCTCTGGCTACCGGGCGTAAACCGGGGGAGCCTTTATGGTCTGCCCTGCGTGAGCGCCATGCGCAAAGACCAGACTGGTCACGGGCATGGGCGTTACTCGACAGCCTTTTTCACCGGGTTGATTATCTGACACCGCATGAGCTGCTGTCTGAAGCGCTCGGTCGTGGCGGAGGGCGGGCGCGTCTGCTTGCACGCCTGGGGCCTGAAGCGGCTGAAGCGATTGACGAGCTGCTCTCTGCGGCCCTGCGTTATCAGGAGATGCACCCGCCGTCCTTACAGGGCTTTGTGTTCTGGATTCAGAATTCGCAGGAGAGTGTTAAGCGCATTGCTGAGGCCGGTAGTCAGTCTGTCAGGGTAATGACGGCACATGGTGCGAAAGGGTTACAGGCGCGCCTGGTGATTTTGCCTGATACTGTGAGTAAGCCACGTTATGAAGAGCGAGTTTTGTGGAGC
Organism: Acetobacter sp. DmW_043; assembly: GCF_002153485.1. Lineage (NCBI taxonomy): Bacteria > Pseudomonadati > Pseudomonadota > Alphaproteobacteria > Acetobacterales > Acetobacteraceae > Acetobacter > Acetobacter sp. DmW_043. The sequence goes on from NZ_JOMN01000008.1 coordinate 136,001, forward strand.
AAAGACAAGCAGACAGGTGTCGATGTGCCGCTTTATGTGCCGCGTAGTGCTCTCTCTACAACTGTGACACGGTCATTGCGCGCCCGTGCTCAGGCTAAGGCCATTGAGGAATATAACCGCCTTTTATATGTGGCACTGACCCGTGCGGCTGAGAGGCTGATTGTCTGTGGCTGGATGCCAGCACATTCCGTCCCTGCTGAAAGCTGGTATGAGCGGTGTCGCCAGGGGTTTGAAGCTGCCGGAGCCATTTCTCTCCCCTGTGAATCAGGCGACCAGGGCGGTGAAATGCTTGTGATAGAAGAGAGCAGTGCAAAGGGTCAGGAAGACTCTTCAGCTGTCGTTTCCGTTCCCCCCTCTCTGCCGCATAAAGCTGAGGCTCCGGTTTTGCCTGGCTGGATGGGCAGTGCCCCTGACTGGAAGCCAGTTTTGCCTGAGGCAGAGTCAGCTTTGTCACGACCATTAGCTCCCAGCCGTCCTGATGATGTCATGCTGGGGCCGTTGCCCGCGACAACCTCGCCTCTGGATATCACTGGTATTACTCCGGCACAGGCGCGTGAGGCTGCTTTTGCCCGTGGGCGATTAGTACATTCTTTACTGCAGTATCTGCCTGAGCATCCGCAGGAGCAGTGGATGGCTCTGGCGATGAAATGGCTGAAGCGTCCTGTTGCGGCCGGCGGGCAGCCGGATGAGGCCGATACGCTTGCTCGTCAGGTGATAGAGGTGTTGTCTATGCCTGAGCTTGCCCCTTTATTTTCCGGGCAGGCCCGTGTTGAGCAGAGACTTGCCGGTGTGGCCGGTGGTCAGGTGATTGTAGGGCAGGTAGACCGGATGTGTGTCTTGCCTGACCGTGTTTTGCTGTGTGATTTTAAAAGTGGCCGGCATGTTCCACGTTCTGTTTCAGCGGTGCCTGTGTTGTATCTGCGGCAGATGGCAGCTTACCGGCTTTTGTTGCAGGGGCTTTACCCTGACCGGCCGGTGACCTGTGTCCTGGTCTGGACAGAAGGTCCGCGTGCTGATGTTCTGCCAGACGAACTACTTGATGAGAATATTATTTATAAGTAAAATTTTTTATAACGAATTGCGGGATTAAATTTTATTTTATAGTGTGGGATGTTATTATTTGAATAGTTATTTTCTTTTATAATTTTCGCAGGACTGCATGGAAGTATTTTATTTTTCTGGCGGAAGTGTGTGCGGGACGTGAGCACCTTGAACCTTGCCTTAAGCATCCCTAGTGTTAATGAGATGTGAAACTGAAAGTTCAGAATGCTCTGTCTTTTACAGGGCATGGGCGGGGACATACGGGAGAAGATTATGAGCGAACATACTGTTGCAGTGAACGATTCTGATTTTGCCACAAACGTGCTTGGCGCTTCAGGTCTGGTTCTGGTCGATTTCTGGGCTGAATGGTGCGGCCCCTGTAAAATGATTGGTCCGGCTCTTGAGGAAATTGGCAAAGAATATGCTGGTAAAGTCACCGTTGCCAAAATTAATATTGATGAAAACCCTGAAACTCCAACGAACTATGGCGTTCGCAGCATTCCGACACTGATGCTGGTACGCGACGGGAAAGTTGTTGAGACTAAAGTTGGCGCTTTGCCAAAAAGCCAGCTTAAGGCATGGGTTGAAGGCGCTCTCTGAGCAGATTGCTCTTTGCTGAAAGGCTGAGGGTAGTGTTAGCAAACAGGAGGCAGGCAGTTTGTACATGCTTTCTGTTTTGCTTTACCTCTCAGAAGTAAAGATGCTACGATCAGCCCTCTGACGTAGCCTGCAAGACGAAGAATTTTTAAGACAGATTAACGCTGCATCCTGCCGGTTTAACCGGTTTTTTGCCTTCAAAAGCTTGGCAGGGGAGCATAAACGGCGTAATGCTGCGCGCCTGATCTGGTGTACCAGACGAATCATTTAATTTTCACTTTTAAAGTTGCAAGGGTCAATATGAGCTGGATCACTGAATACGTCCGTCCTAAAATTCGTGGCCTTTTGCGACGTGAAGTGCCGGATAATCTGTGGACCAACTGTGACTCCTGCAGCCAGATGATTTTGAGCAAAGAGCTGCACAAAAATTATAATGTGTGTCCGCACTGTGGTCATCACATGAAGGTTCTGGTTGCTGATCGTTTTGCCTGGACATTTGATAACGGAGAGAGCGCACGTATTGATCTGCCCTCTGCTCCGGTTGATCCGCTCGGTTTTCGTGATCAGAAGCGCTATACTGACCGCCTGAAAGATGCCCGTGCCAAAAGCCAGGTTGATGAGTCTTTTGTCGCCGCGCATGGTTTAATTGGTGGTCACCCGGCGGTTGTGGCCGTGATGGCCTTTGAGTTTATGGCAGGCACAATGGGTGCAGCTTTTGGTGAACGTTTTGTCGCCGCTGCCCGCCTGGCTATTTTACAAAAATCTCCTCTGGTTATTTTTACGGCTTCAGGTGGTGCCCGTATGCAGGAGGGTGCACTGAGCCTGATGCAGATGCCCCGTACAACAATTGGCGTGCAGATGCTCAGAGAGGCCGGTCTGCCTTATATTGTTGTGATGACAAACCCCACAACAGGTGGTGTGACGGCTTCGTTTGCTATGCTGGGTGATGTGCAGATTGGTGAGCCAAATGCGTTGATTGGCTTTGCTGGTCCCCGCGTTATTCAGGACACGGTACGTGAGAAACTGCCCGAGGGTTTCCAGCGTTCAGAATATCTTGTCGAACATGGTATGCTTGATATGGTGGTGGCGCGTCACGAGATGCGCGAAACACTGGGACGTATCATTGGCATGCTGATGCGCCAGCCTCCGGTCAGTGTAGCTAAAGACGAAGGTCCGTCAGAAGCTGTGCCGCCGGCTGCTGTTGCAGAAAGTGCAGATGTTGCTCCCTCAGAGTGAGTGAGACAGACAAAACTGTGACTTCTTCTTCGTCAACATCGTCTATGGCCGAATTTACAGGCCGCACGGGCGTTATTCTTGAGCGGTTAAATCGTCTGTATCCGGCCCTGATTGATTTATCGCTGGGCCGGCTTGAGCATCTTTTGCAAAAGCTGGGCAACCCGCAGGATCATTTGCCGCCGGTTATTCATGTTGCGGGTACTAATGGTAAAGGCAGCACCTGCGCGACTCTGCGTGCTATTGGTGAGGCTGCCGGGTGGCGCGTGCATGTTATGACTTCGCCTCATCTGGTGCATGTTACGGAGCGTTTTCGCGTAGCCGGGCAGCTGGTCGATGAGACGGTGCTGACAGACGTGCTTGAAGAAATTGAGCGCGTCAATGAAGGTGCTCCTATTACGGTTTTTGAGGTTCTGACAGCCGCTGGTTTTCTGTTGTTCTCACGTACACCGGCTGACCTGGCTATTATTGAGGTCGGGCTGGGCGGGCGCTGTGATGCGACTAATGTGCTCAAAAAGCCGGCAGCCTGTATTGTGACTTCGGTCTCAATGGATCATGAAGCCTTCCTGGGGAATTCTCTTGCTGCGATTGCGGCAGAAAAAGCAGGTATTTTTAAACCTGGTGTGCCTGCGGTTACAGGTGCACAACCTGACGAAGTGCGCCTTGTGCTTGAGGCTGAAGCATTACGGACGGGAGCCTCTCTCAATCGTCGTGGTGTCGAGTGGCAGATTGGCGTATCTCCCTGCCAGACTTCTCTTATTTACTCTGATGCGCAGGGAGAGGTTGTTTTACCACTGCCTTCTCTTGCTGGTGCCTGGCAGGTTGAAAATACAGGTCTGGCAGTTGCTGCGCTGCGCGCTACGGGTCTTACTTTGCCTGAAAAAGCCTGGCAGGGTGTAGGGCAGGTTTTCTGGCCTGCGCGCATGCAGCGTCTTACAGGGCAGCTGGCGCAGCATGTTCCGGATGACTGGGAGGTCTGGCTTGATGGCGGGCATAACCCTGGTGCAGGTCATGCTTTGGCAAAAACACTGCAAAACTGGGATGACAGGCCACTGCATATTCTGGTGGGCATGAAGCAGACGAAGGATGCTACCGGATTCCTGAAGCCTGTTCTGCCTTACGCTACAACTCTCTGGGCTATCCAGGAGCCGGCACAGCATCTGGCATTACCTGTGGCTGACATTATTGCTGCGTCAGGTGGCAAGGCACGTTCAGGACCCGAGCTGGTGCAGGCGCTGGAGGCCTTAAAAGCTGAGGCAGCAGAAGAGCAGAAGCCTGCCCGTGTGCTTATTTGTGGCAGCCTGTACCTGGCTGGTGTGGCCTTAACCCAGGATGGGTGGTCTCCCGGAAGCTGACGTGTGAGCTTTATATTGTGCAGGTCAGGGCGGGCCTGCACAATGAAGAGTACCAGCAGAGCACTTACTGACTGTGTAAAATACTCTGGTGTAGCTTTGCGCGCTGCTGCTTTATAGCTGTGACATCAAATGTGCGGGCTCGTTTGAGAGCTGCCTCTCCCATACTCTGACGTAACCGGGCGTCATCTGTCAGGCGCAGCAGGCATTGTGTCAGGCTGCTTACGTCATTAGGGTTGCAGTACAGCCCTGCCTCACCGACAACAGCTGGCAGGCTGCCTCTGTCTGAGACAATCAGAGCCGCACCGCTGGCCATAGCCTCGAGTGCGGCCATACCAAAGGGTTCAGCCCATCGGCTGGGCACAACAACAATGGCCGCACGGGCCATAGCTGTGAGCACTTCATCATGAGGTTTATAGCCCGCAAGTGAGACGCCTGCCGCTTTCGCCTGCGGCCTGAGCCGGGCAAGGAAAGGGGTTTCTGGCGAGCCGGGGCCAAAACGATCGGCTCCGATAATCTCAGCGCGCCAGTCAGGGCGTATTAAAAGAGTGTCGCGACAGGCTGCGACAAAAGTATCAACACCTTTATCTGCGACCACGCGCCCCGCGAATAAAATGAGTTTATCCCGCACAGGCGGGCGGGGTGGCATATCAGCCATAGCAATACTGTTTGGTAAGATGCTGACAGAAGCCGTGACATTCTCACTCAGAAATCGATTCCTGATCCATTTAGAGACAGCTACAACCCGTACAGTGCGGGCCAGCTTAGTGCGCTCTTCAGTTGTACGGGCACACCGCATAAAGCAGGGGTCATTGTGTAAAAGGAGCATAACCGGCACGGACGGGCATAATTTGCGTAAGAGCAAGGCCAGGTCAGGACGATTGTGAACCTCGAGCAGGTCCGGCTTCAGTTTTTTTACAGCGCGGGCGACGGCAACAGCATAGCGTCGGGTCAGGCTGTAAGGGCGAAAAGCTGGTGTGACAGGAACAAAATGAATGCCAGGAAAAGCCGCGCCGAGCGGGGGCTGTCCAATAATAGTTTCTGTTTGTGTGGCCATTCGTCGCACCAGTAGTGCGATAGCACCGGCTTCTCCCGCTGCAAAACGCTCTGAGGGCGGGAGAACCGTTATAACATGTAAAGCATCAGCTCCGTGCGGCACAGATCCGGCCTTTATCGCCAGTCAGTCGATCTGCTCATAACGATCAAGCTGCCATTCTTTGGGTTCGCGGGCGGCTTCATCATACCATTGCTGCATCAGCGGGTGCTGTCTGACGGCCTGCATATAGGCTTTGGAGGTTTCTGATAGTTCTGTCACACCATAAGACAGAAAGCGGGAGATAACAGGTGCAAACATCGCATCGGCAATACCAAACTGTGCGCCAAACAGATAAGGGCCGCTCTGACCATGCTGGTTACGGCACTGTGTCCATATCTGATCAATGCGGGTTACGTCTTTAATCAGCTCTTCATCTGGTGGTGTGCTGAGTTTTTTATCGTGCCGGCCGAGGTTCATCGGTAAAGATGAGCGCACACCTTTAAATCCCGAATGCATTTCGGCACTGACTGAGCGGGCCAGCGCACGGGCTGCCCGGTTTGCCGGCCAGAGAGAAGGCTCAGCTTCAGCGCAGTATTCTGCGATAGAGAGGGAATCCCAGACCTGAATACCATTATGCTCAAGATAGGGTACGCAGCCATTGGGTGACAGGCTTTTGAGGGCAATTGTCTGCCCCCCGCCTTTCAGGGGGACGACCTCGATATCGACAGAGAGCCCGGCCAGTTTTACGACCAGCCACCCCCGCAGTGACCAGGAGGAGTAGCGCTGTGTACCAATAACCAGACGTCCCTGTGTCATCTCTTTTTTCCTTCAGGCAGCAGATTCGGTTTCTGTGCGGCAGATAAACCCGCCACCAAGAATACGTGTTCCCTGGTAGAATACGCAGGCCTGGCCCGGGGCGGGCATAGCAGGTTCTTCAAGCTGTACCAGAGCGCCCTGAGGTACAGGCCTGATGCGTGCGGCCCGGGGCACTTCGCGTGCGCGCATCTGCACAGCACATTCAATGCCCTCAGGTGGTGCATCAACCAGCCAGTTTACATCTCTGACAAGCAGAGATTCGACATAAGAGTGTGCACGCGGGCCAATAATAACGCGGCGTTTGCCTGGCTCTACGCCCACGACCATCTGCCGCTGCCCGTCAAGCCAGGCGGCATTGCCCAGTCTTTTGCTCTGGCCAACGGTAAAACGCATAACGCCATCATGTTCACCAACGATTTTGCCCTGGCTGTCAACAATTTCACCGGGGCCAGCCATTTCCGGGCGCATACGTTCAACCAGATCAACGTAGGAGCCGTCATTGACAAAGCACAGGTCCTGGCTGTCAGGCTTGCCGGCAACAACCAGGCCATAGCGTTCAGCCTCAGCTCTCACTGCGGCTTTATCGGGCATGTCACCCAGCGGGAAGCGCAGAAAATCAAGCTGATCACGGGTGGTTGCAAATAAAAACCATGACTGATCACGTGCACTGTCTACCGGGCGGTGCAGCTCAGCCCCGTGGGGGCCTTCAACACGACGTACATAATGGCCGGTTGCCATTGCCTCAGCACCAATGTCACGGGCCAGGCCAAGCAGATCAGTAAACTTTACACCCTGGTTACACGCAACGCAGGGCACAGGTGTCTCACCCGCTGCATAGGCATCAGCAAAGCGACCGATTACACTATCCTGGAATCGTTTTTCCGCATCAATGACGTAATGTGCAAAACCAAGCCGGTCAGCAACTGCACGGGCGTCACGAATGTCCTGACCGGCACAGCATGCGCCTTTTTTGGCCGCGCTGCGGGCATCGTAAAGCTGCAGGGTCGCACCCACGACCTCGTGCCCTTCTGCCTGAAGCCGGGCAGCAACGACTGAGCTATCCACCCCTCCCGACATTGCCACAAGAATACGCACTGGCTGCGCCCTCCTTTTGCTTAAAATTAAAATGCCTCAGGATTTGCGAGGCAGACGAACAACCAGCCCGTCGAGCTCGTCTGTCATAACAATCTGGCACCCCAGACGAGAGGTTTTTTCGAGTCCGAAAGCCAGATCAAGCATATCTTCTTCGTCATCAGTTGGTGTGCTGAGTTTTGCGGCCCAGTCGGGGTCAACAATCACGTGGCATGTTGCGCAGGCCAGAGATCCTTCGCAGGCTCCCTCAAGATCAATATCATGTTTATGTGCAATTTCCAGCACAGAAAGACCAACCGGTGCATCAACTTTGTGCTCAGTTCCGTCCTGTTCGATAAACATCATATGGGGCATTTGTTTTAGTGTCCTGCCAGTATTTTGTTGCTACGCGCTGTCACTCTGACGCGTTATGGTTATACTTCAGATACGCTTGTGCGTACCTGTTTTGTGGGTAGCCTGTGCCAGTAGCCTGATGGCATTTTCTACCTCGGCTGTTGAGGTAAAGCGTCCGGGGGAGAGACGCAAGCTTCTTCCCGCTTCTTCATGTGTTAAACCCATGGCTTCAAGCACGTAAGAAGGGGCCAGATCTGCTGATGAGCAGGCTGAGCCGAGAGAGGCTTCGACTCCTGTTACGGTTTCCAAGACATGCAGCGCACTGATGCCGGGGGGGAGCCGGACGCTGAAAATACCGGGCAGACGTGGTGCCGTTTCAGCGTTGAGCTGTGCCTCAGGCAGTAATGAGGCAAAGGTTTTCATGGCGACAGTATGTAAATGTGAGAGATGTGCCGCGTCCTGCTCCTGGCGGTGCAGGGCAATGCGGCAGGCCTCTCCAAAGCCAGCCAGTAAAAAACCAGGCAACGTGCCTGAGCGCATGCCGCGTTCCTGTCCGCCACCTGAAAAAAGCGGTATAATCCGTACACGCGGCCTGCGCCTTACATAAAGTGCCCCTGCGCCTTTGGGGCCGTAGATTTTATGTGAGGAGAGTGATGCCAGAGACAGACCATATTTGTTAACATCAAAGGAAATTTTTCCGGCTGTCTGTGCAAGGTCAGCGTGAAGAAGTGCGCCCGCCTGTTTTACCAGAGGGGCCAGGGTAGCGTAGTCATGCAGTACCCCGGTTTCATTATTGGCACCCATCAGTGAGACGAGAGCTGTGGGGACCTCCAGAGCGCGGGCCAGCGTGTCAGGGGCCAGGCGGCCGTCAGTGCCAACTGGCAGAATAACAGGTTCAAACCCCTCAGCGGCCAGGTCAAGCACACTTTCAATGACACATTTATGCTCAGTGGCAGCTGTAATAATACGCTTTCGCGGGTTTTTCTGTGAGGCCAGATAGCGAGCGGCTCCTTTAATGGCCATATTATTGGCTTCTGTCGCACCGGATGTAAAAATAATTTCTCTGGTGTCGGCACCAATCAGACGTGCAACATGCTGCCGGGCCTCTTCAACCAGGGTGGAGGCACGTCTGCCGCTTTCATGCAGGGTGCTGTGGGGGTTGCCGTTGTCATGCAGCAATGCTGCCTGCATGACGTCCATCACGCCTGGGTCACATGGCGTTGTGGCAGCATGATCAAGATAGAGGGCTGCCATTTTGTTTCCTTACGGTTTTACTCGTGTTCCTCAGGTTATATCAGAGTTGAAAGTTTTAGCCCTGAAGCGGCTTTCCGGGCCATATTTTCATAAACCTGAATAAAACGTGTGACATCTTCTTCCTGCACATTCCAGGGCAGTGACACACGCAGGGCCTGTCCGGCCTGTGCTTCAAATCCCATTGCCTGCAACACGTGAGAGAAGGCGACTTTGCCGGAAGAACAGGCAGAGCCGGCCGAGACACAAATGCCTTCAAGGTCGAGTCTCATAAGCTGCTCCTGCGCCAGGCGGCCAGGCAGAATGAGGGAGGATGTATTATGCAGGCGTGGTGCCTGTGCGCCTGATACAACAGCACCCACAGCACAGGCAGCGTGTTCAATACGGTCGCGCAGAGGGCTTAAGTTACGCGGAGTTTGTAAAGCTGTACGCAGGGCTGCTGCCATGCCGGCTATTGCGGGTAAAGGTTGTGTGCCGCCCCTGCGCCCCTGTTCCTGCCCGCCGCCTTCAAACAGAGGAAGAACCCGGCCCGGGGCCGGGCCCGCCAGTAATAAAGCGCCCGCCCCTTTGGGACCGCCGGTTTTATGGCCTGAAAGAGCAAAGCTGTTGACCCCTGATGCCGTGACGGAGAAAGCTATTCGTCCGGCAGCCTGCACGCCATCTACATGCAGATGCGCACCATAACGCTGGCATAACGTAGCAATATCAGTAATCGGGTGCAGCACGCCGGTTTCGTTGTTGGCCAGCATCAGGCACACAAAAGCTGGCGTATCTGAGGCATTCAGGGCCTGTTCCAGTCCGGCGAGGCTTACTGTGCCGTCTTTTTCAACTGCGAGCCAGGTGACGTCTGCCCCTTCAGGAAAGCCCTTGCGTACAGCATCATGTTCTGTCGCACCGACAAGGAATCGTCTTCCGGCACTCAGGCCATGCATGGCCAGAACATTTGCTTCTGTACCGCCTGAGGTAAAAATGCAGTTAAGGGGGGCGACCTCAAAAGCCTGGGCTACGTCATCACGGGCCTGTTCGAGCATAGCACGGGCCATGCGTCCGGCCCTGTGCACAGAAGAAGGGTTGCCGGTCAGCTCTGCCGCTTCAAGAAAAGCATCGCGTGCCTCGGGGCGCAACGGTTCGGTTGCATTGGCATCTAAGTAGATAATGGGTTGACGCTGTGGGCTGCCTGCTGAAGTGGAAACCATTTTTTACGCTCCTGCTGTGACAGCTGTTTTATCTGATCTTGCAAAAACACAGCAAGACTGACGATTTGTGTGGAAATCTGAGGGGCGTACACGCTATAACCGGCCCGGTAGGTCGCATCTTACAGAGCGGTAATAACTGTTGTGATGCAACAGAGAAACATTTTCTGCGTTCTTATCATAACGGCGAAGAGAGGAGGAAAGGCGTGATGAGTGTATCAGATACGATCAGCACCGTTCTCTTTAATCTCCCGCCTTATTGCCGCGGCACTATACGTCGCATGCTGTTTTTGCCTGTGTCTGTTTGTGTACCGGCAGGTAAGGGGCGGTTTTATCGCCCGGTAACCTGGTCTGAAGGCCGCCTCCTCCGAAGTGTATAACGTGGCATCGTATCATTTCGGGGTCAATGAATTAACCTGAATATACCGTGCCCCCGGGTATATTCACAGCATATACGGAAGATTAATGCCTGAGGTTATGTTTGCCGGTCCTGACGGCCGCCTTGAAGGGCGCTATTTGCACTCTAACGAACCCAATGCGCCTCTCGCACTCGTGCTGCACCCGCACCCGCTGCACGGTGGCACAATGAACAACCGTATTACCTACGCTATGTATCGCTCATTTGAAAAAATGGGTTTTTCGGTCATGCGTTATAACTCACGCGGTGTCGGCCGTTCACAGGGGCGCTATGACGGTGGTATTGGTGAAATTTCTGATGCAGCAGCAGCCCTTGACTGGATGCAGAGCATCAACCCCAATGCCAGTGGCTTATGGATTGCCGGTTATTCTTTCGGTGCTTTTGTTGGCATGCAGCTTCTGATGCGCCGCCCTGAAATTACCGGCTGGATCAGTGTCGCGCCACCTGCCACACATTATGATTTTGGTTTTCTGGCACCTTGCCCCTGTGGTGGTCTGATGATTGCCGGCGGAAAAGATGACATGGCACCTGAGCCTGCCATTCATAAACTGGTTGATAAGCTCAACACTCAGAAAGGTGTTGCTGTCGATTACCGTATTTTCCCTGATGCAGATCATATTTTTGCAAAACAGGCTGACAAAATTACGGATGCGCTTGAAGATCACGTTAAGACAGCTATGGGCACACGCACTATGCTGCTTGCTGCTGACTAATGCCTGCATCTTTCGGACAGGCCTTATAACGGCCTGCCCGAAAAGGCATAGTGCTATTTTTCGCTCGTTTTGCGGCGGTTTGCCAGTTCGCGTACAACACCATGCAGGGTTCTGAGTTCCTGCTCTGTGACTTCCCCTCTCGTGAAAAAATGACGCAGGTTTCTGACCATGCCAGGGCGCTTTTGTTCACTGCGCCAGAACCCGCACTCATCCAGTTCGCTGATAAGATGCCCCATAAAATTTTCAAGCTCACCCTTGGTGGCAATATGGGTTTCGTTCGTCATCAGCTCGCGGGCATCTGTCTGATCATTTATCATCCACCATTCGTAAGCCATAATCATAACGGCCTGTGCGAGGTTGAGTGACATAAATGCAGGGTTAAGCGGGTAACGAATCAGCCCGTCAGCTCTTGCCATGTCCTCCGTGTCCAGCCCAGCCCGTTCAGGGCCGAACATCAGGCCAACTTTTAGCCCCCGGACTGTTGCAGCGTGTAATTCAGCAGCACCGCCGCGCGCAGTCATGATCGGTTTAATCACATGGCGCGGCCTTGGGCAGGTAGCATAAACATGGTGCAGGTCAGCCACAGCGTCATCAACTGTTTCATAAACCTGTGCCGCATCCAGAATACGGTCTGCACCTGAAGCAGTGCGCCATGCACGTTCCTGCGGCCAGCCGTCGCGCGGGGCTACAAGGCGCATGTGAAATAATCCGCCATTCGCCATGGCACGGGCAGCTGTGCCGACATTTTCAGCCAGTTGTGGCCGCACAAGAATAACTACCGGTGTGTTGCCTTGTGGGGCCAGAGGGGCCCCGCCGTCACGGCCGGTCATGCGCGCCTCCATTCGGTGCCGTCTCTGGTGTCTTCAAGTATGATACCCATGCCCTGGAGCTGCTCACGCAGAGCATCGGCCTTTGCAAAATCACGTTGTTTTTTTGCCTCAAGACGCAGGGTAATCAGAGCCTGGATTTCGGTATCCTCATCTGAGGATTCACCCCTGAACCATTTTTCGGGGTCTTCACTAAGCAGGCCAAGCATGTCTGCACCTGCTTTGAGTGCGCCTGCGGCAGTGCGGTCACCTGCCAGAGCTTTACTGGCAAGTGCATGAAGCTCAGCAATGGCAGCGGGTGTGTTCAGATCGTCGGAGAGGGCTTTAAGAACGCTTTCGGGTGCTTCTGTGCGGGGTACCGGGCCAGCGGCCAGAGCACGGTAAAAACGGTCAAGCGTTTTGCGTGCCTCAAGAAGGCCAGCCTGTGTATAGTTGAGTGTTGAGCGGTAATGTGCGCTTAGCAGCAGCAGACGCAGAGCTTCAGCCGGGGCCTGCTTCAGGACATCGCGAATAGTGAAAAAATTGCCCAGTGATTTAGACATTTTTTCGCCTTCGACCAGAAGCATGGCATTATGCACCCAGTAATTAGCGAACTTGCCACCAGGAAAGCAGCACATGCTTTGTGCACGTTCATTTTCATGATGAGGGAACATCAGGTCAGATCCTCCACCATGAATATCAAAGCTTTCACCCAGATAGCGGTGTGACATGGCTGAGCACTCTATATGCCAGCCAGGGCGTCCCCGGCCCCATGGGCTGTCCCAGCCGGGCTGATCTTCGGATGAAGGCTTCCAGAGGACAAAGTCACCCGGATGTTTTTTATAGGTTGCAACCTCGACACGTGCCCCGGCGACCAGTTCTTCAGGGTTGCGCCCGGATAAGGCACCATAAGAGGGAAATGATTCGACCGAAAACAACACATGACCATCGGCCTCGTAAGCATGCCCCTGAGCAACCAGACGCGCTATCAGGTTTTGCATCTCGTCAATATTATGTGTCGCACGTGGCTCGATATCAGGGGGAATAACATTCATCGCAGCCAGATCAGCGTGGAACTCATGTGTCGTGCGTTCGGTCAGGGTTGCGATATCTTCATTATTATCGCGGGCCCGGGCGGTAATTTTATCATCGACATCGGTGATGTTACGTACGAACGTCACGCGCGGGTAAAGATGACGCAGTGTGCGTACCAGTACATCGGCCGTTAGCATGGCCCGCAGGTTACCTATATGCGCCAGGTCGTACACTGTCGGTCCACAATAGTAGATTTTGATGTGTTCGGGGTCGAGAGGTACGAAGGGAACAGTCGCACGACGCTGGCTGTCATGCAGGGAGAAATGTGACATGGATCCTGGCTCTGAATACGGCATAGTCTCCCTTGATGCGTCAGTCATTAACGGGATGCAATATCGAAATTTTTTAAAATTCTCAGATAAAGCGTAAACTCTCTCTTGACTCAGATGCAAAATTACAGTTTTAATCCGCCCGCAAGAGCAAATGTGCCCTTATAGCTCAGTGGTAGAGCAACCGCCTTGTAAGCGGTAGGTCGTGGGTTCAAATCCTACTGAGGGCACCATTTTTCACACAAAATACTATAATAAATTTTTTTGGTTGTGATTTAATAACCAGTAAAAATTTCAATTTTTATAGTTTGCCAGCCAGGCTCAGGACTCATTCTTTAATGGTATAAGATGAAACGTGCTGCGATATGAATTGCGGACATGAAAATATGAGCCCCACGATTATATCTGGTCGCCACGCGTCGCCAGTCTTTAAGCTTTGCGAACCATACGCTTTGGGGGCATTTTTCCACTTAAGCACGTTGCGGATCACATAAACGATCCCGCTCAGAACTCGCTGGTCATCCACGCGTGGCACGCCGTGCGCCAGAGGAAAAACGGCTCAATCCGCTCCATCTGGCTTTCAGACAGCAATAATACGTCACTCACAGGCTCTCCTTCATCGGCAAGTCTGTGAATCATAACCTCTCGCTCAGTTCAGGAAATTAAAAGGTCCTGAGCCTGAGATTCTCTAACTTTTTAAAGTAAACGGAATAAAAGTCCTTAAAAAATACCTTTTATTGAGCACTATGAACTTTTTTTATTTGTTTTCCATGGCTGTTCACGCAGGCGATGAAAGAATAAACCTTTTTGTTCAAAGCGAGACCACAGATAAGTATAGAAGAACCATTTTTTCATAAAAAATGGTGTGTAGCGATATAAAATTTTATCTGTTTTTGTCCATGTTACCCGGCAGCGATCAGCACGACGGGGTGATGTCAGGCACCAGAATCCGATGGGGTAGCGTACGCGGCCTACTTTTAGTAAACATTCAACAATTTCATGGTCTTCGAGAACATAGGGCCATCGTACAGGGTCGAATCCCCCAACTTTACGAAACAAGGCTGTACGAAATGTTTCGGCATATCCTCCGGCATGGCATTCAGAAGAGAAGAGAGTGGCCAGAGTTTGTATTTTAAAAATGCGAAACAGACTTTTAAATGATGAGAGCGGGCCTTTAATGTTCGTTGCCATGACAGCAGCGACACATGAACCTTTTCTGCCCTGATATCCTGTATGTGCTTTTGTCAGGTAGTCAGGTGGATAATATGTGTCTGCATCCCAGGTGGCGAAATAATCAGTGCGTACCAGTGCAGTACCTGTGACAAGAGCATGTATTTTGCCAGGTTTTGGTTCATCAATAAGCATTATTTCGAACAAATGACCAAATTGCTCTTTGAATTCTCTGGTCAGAAGAGGGGAGCGGTCAGTTGAGGCATTATTGACCAGGATAATCTGACTGGGTCTTTTTGTCTGGTGAAGCAGACAGGACATACATTGTTCGAGGCAGTCTTCTTCATTGAAGTAAGGAATTACGACAGCCCAGTTTTGTTCTCTCATCGATATTCTATCCGGTGGGGGGAGGAGTGGCTGTCTGGTTAAGCTCTGATGTTTACCAAAAGTTGTAAGAGAATGCTTTCCTCGGGACAAAAAGTGGCGTCTTTAAGGTCGCGTATAACATTCCGCATCAGAGACTAATATATTTGTGTTTGTAAGAATGGCCGCCGCGCCTTGTTATCGTGGCGCAGGGACAGTTTATTACAGAATAACCTGACCGTGATGCCCAGGGGTTTCTGAAAGAATTATATATTTAAATCAGGCGTTTGCATGCATGTTTTGAGACGATGCTGCGCTCAGAAAACCGGTTTCTGGCTGATGTCTGTTTATCTTTACGCTCTGTATATTTATGACAAAGAAAAAATATTTATGTTTCTTCTTTCCAGCCACATTGAACGAGGGCGGGCTGCATCGCTGCCCTGGGTGGTGCTGTAACTGCAATGCGCGGTGTGAATGGTAAAACAAGGCTCTGCGCCAGAAGATGTAGCCCGTGTTTGTGTGCTGTACCATAAAGGTTGTCACCTGCAATTGGCCAGCCCATTGCAGCACAGTGCACCCGTGCCTGGTGTGTGCGGCCGGTGTGCAGCGTCAGTTCAAGCCAGGTCAGTGTGTCACTACGCCCGAGAACGCGCCAGGAGGTTGTCGCCGGGATTCCTTTCGGGTCAGTGATTATGCGCCAGCCTTTATGGCGGTCATTTTGTTTGAGCAAAGGCAGAGAGATCGTGCCTGATTCTCCTTCAGGGTGCCCCTGAACCACAGCCCAGTATGTTTTTAATGCAGTTTTGTTAGAAAAGGCTTCCTGCATGGCAATCAAGGGTTGCTTACGCAGCGCGATAGCCAGACAGCCTGATGTGTCTGTATCAAGCCGGTGAGCAAGCCAGGGGCCATCCCTGCGTTTTGAAAGCGCAGGAAAGCAGCTTTCTATGCTGATAGTACCCGCTACATTGCTATGTACAGGAATACCTGCCGGCTTGTTGATGATAACAATCCGCTGATCGTTATACAGAATATCCAGCGGAAAAAGAGAAAAAGACTGAGACATCATTCGTCGCGATGCGCCCCTATCAGCACTTTGCGGCGGCCAACATGGTCAGCCGGGCTGATGATTTTTTCCCGTTCCATTTGTTCAATCAGTTTAGCTGCGCGGTTATAACCAATAGATAAATGGCGTTGCACAAAAGATGTCGAGGCTTTGCCTTCACGGGTGACGATTGATACCGCTTCGTCGTACAGGTCGGACTCTCCGCCATCACTGTTGCCGCCTGAGCGACCTGATGAGCCGGTAGTTGTTTCTTCAGCTGCTTCGGTCAGCACATCATCATCATAAACTGGTTCTCCCTGTTCTTTAAGGAAGTTGACCACCTGTTCTACTTCACTATCTGCAACAAAGGGGCCGTGCACACGTGTAATGCGCCCACCACCCTGCATAAACAGCATATCACCCTGGCCCAGAAGCTGCTCGGCCCCCTGTTCTCCCAGGATAGTCCGGCTGTCAAATTTGCTGATGACCTGAAAGGAAATACGGGTTGGGAAGTTGGCTTTAATAGTGCCGGTAATCACATCAACTGACGGGCGCTGTGTGGCCATGATGACGTGAATACCAGCCGCACGGGCTTTTTGCGCCAGTCGTTGCACACAAACATCAATCTCTTTACCGGCTGTCATCATCAGATCAGCCATTTCGTCAATAATGACCACGATGTAGGGCATCGCGTCGAGCGTCATAGACTGCTCTTCAAACACAGGTGTGCCGGTTTCGGGATCAAAACCTGTCTGCACACGTCTGACAACAATTTCGCCATCAGCGCGGGCTGCTGCTGCACGTTCGTTGTAGCCGGCAATATTACGGACCTGCATATGCGCCATTGTCCGGTAACGGCGGTCCATCTCCCGCACAACCCATTTCAGGGCGTTTACTGCTTTAGCCGGTTCAGTCACAACAGGTGTCAGCAGGTGTGGAATGCCATCGTAGATCGAAAGCTCAAGTACTTTCGGGTCTATCATGATCATACGGCATTCATCTGGTGACATACGGTAAAGCAGAGACAGGATCATGGTGTTGATCCCCACTGATTTACCAGACCCGGTAGTACCCGCAACGAGCAGATGAGGCATACGGGCCAGGTCACTGAATACCGGGTCACCGGCAATATCTTTGCCTAGTGCCAGTGAAAGATGAGCGGGGTCTTTCTGCCAGCCTGGCTGGGTTAGCAGTTCAGAGAGATAAACGGTTTCACGTTTCTGGTTTGGTACCTCAATACCAATCACGTTGCGTCCGGGCACAGTGGCAATACGTACACTCAGCACAGAGAGCGAGCGAGCGACGTCATCTGCCAGTCCGATAACCCTGGCTGAGCGGATACCTGCAGCAGGTTCAAGCTCATAGAGTGTCACGACCGGCCCGGCACTCATGCCGACAATAGTGCCCTGCACACCGTAATCGGCCAGAACCTGCTCAAGCAGGCGGGCATTAGCCGTCAGCATTTCCTGCGAAGGACCAAGCTGTCCTTTGGGTGGTGCCGGCTTAATCAGGTTAAGAGGGGGGAGCTCCCAGCCGCCTTTTCTGTTGGGTGCAAGTGCAGCTCCCTGGCTGCCGGTACCTTCTTTACCTGCAAACAGGCGCCCCAGCAGGCCAGATTTATTCTGTGCTGTGTCAGCAACCTGAGGTCTGACCGGGGCCGGAGCAGGAGCTGGCTGTACGGCGGGCGGAGGTGGTTCAGCAGGTCTGAAGGATTCGGCCTGGTGTGTTTCAGGTTCCTGCTCATGAGGATGGTGAGGCGTGCCAGGGGGGGGCTCTTCAGAGTGTGTTTCTGTCAGCTCATCGTCATAAAATTCGTCTTCAAATAATTCATGACTGACATGGCTGCTTTTCTGAAATGGCTGCGCTTCATCCCTCTCATACTCATCGTGTGTACCGTGTGCTGTTATGTCGCTCTGGTGTTTGCGGCTGGCATAATAGCGAACAAAGCGGGTTGCCAGTTTACCAGGGACGCGGCTGATCATGACAAAACCGCGCCAGAGGGCCATCCATTCCTGGCGGCGCAATCCTGTAGCAAGCGCCAGTAGCAGCCCGGCCAGTAACAGGCCCAGCAGCCAGATCACCATGCCGCCGGCAGGGCCGATTGCCGCCGTGCCGGCTGAGAGTGAAGCCTGAGCGATAGAAAGCCCGATGCCTCCACCGATGCCAGCCCTGGCAGGCCATGCGGGAGTGGGCAGAGCTGTAAAGAGGAGGGGAATGGAGGAGAAGAGGGCGCCGCCAACGGGTAGCAGGCAGAGAAAGGCAGCTACTCTGAAGCCAAAAACAGGCAGTGTTTCATGGCCAATCAGCCTGTGGCTCATAAAGCGCCAGCCCCAGGCCATAAGAATAAAAGCAGGAAGAATGGCTGCAAGACCGACACTTTGCAGCAAGGTATCTGAAAATATAGCTCCGGGCAGCCCGAGCAGGTTGGTGGGTGCCTGGCCGGTTGCTGTGTTCAGGGACGGATCATCAGGATTATAAGACACCAGCGCAATGAGCAGGGCACAGGCGAGAAGGCACAAAACTATCCCCCCGGCTTCTTCAAGGCGCATGCGCAGGGGACTTTTATAGGGTGAAACAGCGTAGTCGGATGAATGGGGAGGGCTTACTCGCACCAAGGGGCTGAATCCTGTCTCTGAATAAATCTGAAAAACAAGGTCAGTGATATGGCAGGGTTACTGACCAGTGAGAGGCAAGTGTATCGTGAAGCGATGTGTCAGATAAGGTCTAAGGACCTTTATTATCTCTTTTTAGGCAGTTTTTTATGAGGTCCGATTAAAAACCACAAACAAAATATGAGGTGCTCAGGCAGAGTATGGCGTCGTAGCCCGCTCATACGACATAATACAGAGAATCGGGCCAGTATCCCTCTCAGTCCAGGGCGCAGGCTTTTCCGGAGGGCCTCAAGGCTGGCAGTGTTTTTTGCCGTAACAAAGTGTTTGTGCCTCAGAAGAGCTTCTGTATTGCTGTGAAAAATCCTCATGAACACGTTTGGTCCGCGTTTGATCGCTGCCAGTGCTCTTTTAAAAAATAAGGCCGGTGCACCAACTGCGTTGCTGCTGTGCTGACGATAGAGCAGATGAGGCTGGTTATCGGTTATAATGACGCCACCGGCAGCACTGGTGAGCAGATACGCCCACCAGTCATGCAGAATGTGTGAGAAAGGCGGACTTGCAGCCTTAAGCAATGTACAGGCAGCAGGTGAGAGCATGATGCTACAGCCTGTGGCAATATTTTGTGTCATCGCAGAGAGAAAGCGGGGATGTTGTGGCAAGGCGGGAGAGAGACCCGTGTAGCGCAGATGGCTGTCTGTCAGAATCTGGCGACAACAATAGAGTGCGGGCCTGTCTTTCCGGGTGCTTTTCAGGGCCTTCAGGCCGGTTGCAAGTTTTTCAGGCAGCCAGATATCGTCCTGATCACAGAAGGCGATATAGGCACCAGAAGGAACTGCCGATAAAAGCATCGTATAGGAATTGCATATGCCAATATGCTTACCGTTATCCTGCGACAGAAGAACGCAGCGTTCGGGGCCATGCTTAAGTGTGAAATTTTCCATCAGCTGGCGGGTGGCATCTGTTGAGCCATCATCGCGCCATAACAATACCCATGATGTGCAGGACTGGTTTTCGAGCGAGGCAAGCTGCTCTTTCAGATACTGCTCGCCATTATAAACGGAGAGCAGGATAAAAATAATATCTGAAGGGTCTGGTCGCGCAGAAAAGAACTCTGTGTCATTACCCTGACGCATTTTCTGCACGTACAAACCTCTGTTTTTTTCTGTTGGATGGGATAACACAGACCTCATCACAGGGTCGTGTTACGCCCTCCTTTTACAGCGTTGGCGCTATTGTGCAAAAATTTTCTTTACAATTTGTTTAATACTTTTTTCCCAGTGAGGCATTTTGATACCGAATACTTGCTCTAATTTACTGTTATCCATTCGGGAATCAGCAGGTCTTTTGGCAGGAGTTGGCCAGTCCTCAGTGCGAATAGCGGTAACTTCCGGGCTTTTCTGACCGTAGTGTGCAGCTTCCTGCAATGTTGCTACAGCAAGGCCGTGCCACGTTGTGTCACCCGTACCGCATACATGGTAAATGCCTGCAAATTCATCTTTCCAGCCATCTTTTTCAATAACAGCGAGTGTTGCCAGAATAGCGCCTGCCAGATCATCAGAACTGGTCGGGTTTCCTTTCTGGTCGCCGACAACTTTCAGAGCCGGGTTTTTAGCGCCGGCATTGATCATGGTGCGCACAAAGTTTTTGCCATGAGCTGAGTAAACCCATGAGGTGCGAAAAATAAGAGTTTTCGGGTTGGCTGCTAAAGCCAGCTTTTCGCCTTCGGCTTTAGTGCTGCCATAGACTGTCTGAGGAGAAACAGGGTCAGACTCGGTGTAAGGCTGGCCTTTTTCACCTGAGAAAACGTAATCAGTTGAAACGTGTATTAGTGGAATATTCCGCTCGGCACACAGGCGTGCAAGCTCTGCCGGTCCGCTGGTGTTGGCCCGGGCTGCGGCTTTACTTTCACTCTCAGCCAGGTCAACAGCTGTCCAGGCAGCAGCATTAACCACAGCAACAGGCTTAACGCGTTCGAGCGTGCTGGCGAGCGTTTCCGGGTGGTCAAAGTCAAAGTCAGGGCGGCCTGTACGGTGGATACGTGACCCACCGAGATTAACCAGAGATGTGGCCAGCTGGCCGGTGCCACCCGTTACCAGAATGGGGCCACCGTTTTGCAGCAGAATATCCACCAGATTACTCCTCAGATATGAAACCAGCCCTTAGCGGCTGAAAACTCAGGTGCCAGAAGGTCTTTTTCTGACAAAACGGCATCTTCTGCTTTGACAGGCCAGTCGATAGCCAGTTCAGCGCTGTTCCAGATAACGGCGCGCTCAGAAGCTTTGTCATACAGGCCTGTACATTTATACTGCACTTCAGCATCTTCAGTCAGTGTGCAGAAGCCATGCAGAAAGCCCGGTGGAACCCAGAGCTGAGACCAGTTGTCTTCAGAGAGTTCAGCACTGACCCATTTGCCATAAGTTGGCGAGCCAACACGGGCATCAACCGCGACATCCCATATTGCACCTTTGGTGCAGCGTACCAGCTTACCCTGTTCGTGTGGAGCGAGCTGGCAATGAAGGCCGCGAATAACACCCTTCTGGCGTGACAGACTTTGGTTATCCTGCACGAAGGGCTGCGTGATGCCTGCATTTTTCATGTGGTTGATGTTGTATGTTTCTGAGAAGAAACCCCGGTTATCACCAAAGCGTGGTGGTGTGACAAGGATAACATCAGGAATAGCGAGACGTTCGGCTTTCATACACTCAAGGTCCTGTTAAAAAGATATGTAAGGGCGCGAGTTATCAGGATTGATCCGGGACTGTGTCAGCCAGTTGCATGAGAAGCCGGCCCAGCTCTGTTTTAATCATACGCTGCGCATGTGCCCGCAGCTGGTCTGCGTTAATGTAACCCATACGATAGGCTACCTCCCCGGGGGAGCCAACCAGCATACCCTGGCGGGCCTGAATGGTGTGAACAAACTGCCCGGCTTCCATCAGGCTGTCAGGCAGACCGGCATCAAGCCACGCACAGCCGCGGCCAAGACGTTCAACCTGCAGGGTGCCTTCGTCAAGGTAGAGACGGTTGAGATCGGTAATTTCGAGTTCGCCACGCGGAGAAGGTTTGACTTTTTTTGCAAAGTCGACCACCCGGTGATCATAGAAATAGAGGCCGGTAATAGCCCAGTTCGAAGCAGGGTCCGTTGGTTTTTCAACAACCGTCAGGGCTTTACCCTGCTCATTAAAGCTGACCACACCATATCGTTCAGGGTCCCGAACCTGGTAAGCAAAAACGGTTGCACCGCTTGAGCGTTTTGCAGCGTGCTGCAGAGACAGGCTGAGATGATCGGCAAAAATCAGGTTGTCACCGAGCGCCAGAGCGCATGGAGCACCATCAATCCAGTCTTCAGCAATCAGGAAGGCCTGAGGAATGCCATCAGGTGAGGGCTGAACGCGATATTCAAAGCGCACACCATACTGGGATCCATCACCCAGCAGGCGTTTAAACTGCGGAAGATCAGCCGGTGTGCTGATGATCATAATATCCCGGATCCCGGCCAGCATCAGCGTAGACAGGGGGTAATAGACCATAGGTTTGTCATAAACCGGCAGCAGCTGCTTGCTGGCAGCCAGTGTCATGGGGTGCAGGCGTGTGCCTGACCCCCCGGCGAGAAGAATGCCTTTCATAGGCTTTACTGAACTCGTGGTCATTATGCAGAAGTCCCCAGGCGGTTGCCTGTATAGCGGCGGGCACGAATACCTTCCCACCAGGTTTTGTTGTTCAGATACCATTCAATGGTGAGGCGGATACCCGTTTCGAAGTCGTGTTTTGCCTTCCAGCCGAGCGCGCGTTCTGCGTGGGAGGGGTCAATTTCATAACGGAAATCATGGCCGGGCCGGTCGCTAACGTAGCGAATAAGCCGCTCACGCGGACCCTGTGCATCTGGTACCAGCTCATCGAGTACAGAACAGATAGTTGTCACAACATCAAGGTTCGTGCGGGGCTGGCGGGCACCGATAGCATAAGTCTCGCCAGGTTTACCTTTTTCAACGGCTTTGACCAGGGCCTCGGCGTGGTCTTCGACAAACAGCCAGTCACGCACATTGTCACCTTTGCCGTAAACCGGCAGCTCTTTGCCCTCAAAGGCATTGATGGTGATCAGTGGAATGAGTTTTTCAGGGAAATGCCATATGCCGTAGTTATTTGTCGTATTTGAGACAAAGGTTGGCAGACCGTAGGTATGATACCACGCTCTTACCAGATGGTCAGAGGAGGCTTTGCTGGCCGAGTAGGGACTGCGTGGGTCATAAGGGGTTGTTTCAGTGAAGGGCGGATCGTTTGCTTCGAGTGCGCCAAAGACTTCATCTGTTGAAATATGATGAAAACGGAAGGTCTCGCGATCCTGTTTATCGAGCGAAGACCAGTATTTTCTGGCGGCTTCAAGCAGAGAATATGTGCCAACGACGTTGGTCTGAATAAAAACGCCAGGCCCGTCGATTGAACGGTCAACATGGCTTTCTGCTGCCAGATGCATAACAGCATCAGGACGAAATTTTTCAAACAGGGTGTTGAGCGCTGCGGTGTCGGTAATATTGACCTGAGCGAACTCATAGCGTCCGGTTGACGCCGCATTTTCTATTGTTTCGGCTGACGCTGCATAGGTCATGCAGTCAACATTGAGAACAGAGTGCTGAGTGGCACGCATTATGTGACGAATAACTGCTGACCCGATAAACCCGCATCCGCCTGTTAGTAAGATTCGCATCGACACCCCGTTAAGTAAATTATTGGTAATCAACCATAGTAATTTAGACTTTGTCTTATAGCGTATAAGAGCGGGGGGGGCCAGAATGTAAAAATATTCGGGGCTAATATTTTGCGATATACAGGGCTGATTATAATTTTATTTTTTATTTTTCAGGTAGTGCAGAGCGTATGTAATAGTCTGTCGCAAAGAAACGGATGTAATTTTTTAAAGAAACAGAAGCAGGTATCTCAGAAATTTATGGAAAATTTCATAATACTATAATTTTTTGGTAAATAATGACCTGGTGCTGCTGGCGAGGATTGAACTCGCGACCTCTCCCTTACCAAGGGAGTGCTCTACCACTGAGCTACAGCAGCGCTCTGGCCGGTTTCTAGCGTTTTGCGCTGCTTATCGCAAGCCTGAATTTCGCTAAAAACCAGAAATTAATCGTCGCGGTGTATTTTTTCCATGCGTTCGTGCTGCTCCTGCGCCTCAATTGAGAGGGTCGCTATGGGGCGGGCTTCGAGACGGCGGAGCGAAATCGGTTCGCCTGTTTCTTCGCAATAGCCATAGCTGCCATTTTCAACGCGCTGCAGAGCAAGGTTGATTTTACCAATGAGTTTGCGGGCTCTGTCACGCGTACGCAGCTCAAGTGCACGGTCAGCTTCAACACTGGCGCGGTCGGTAATATCCGCTTCATGAATGCCGCCTTCAGACAGGCTGGCAAGAGTGTCTCCGGCCTCCTTGAGAAGGTCTGCGCGCCATCTGGTGAGTTTTTGTCTGAAATATTCGGTCTGAAGAGGGTTCATGAACTCCTCATCTTCAGAGGGTCGGTAGTCATGAGGTAGAGTGATCATTGTCAGCCTTTGCAATGACAGGTAGCTGCCCTGAAAGAATGCGCGGCTTATAGCGGCGCTCTCGCAGGAAGCCAAGTGCATTCTATAATTTTCATTTAAAAAATATATTTTTTCTGTGAATTGTGATCACAGGAGAAGTAATTTCAGGCCAGTACCAGAGTTCGGTGTTTCCGATATTTTAATTATATTTTTCTCGTGTGGTACGCTCAGAAAAACCGGCAGAGCCAGGATATGCAGCGCTGGCGGCCATCATCCACCCTGCAAACAGAAAAATCCATCCGGCCGTCGGGAAGGTAAATAAGGCACTTGTTGAAGTGACAGGCCAGAGCACGACGCAGCATACGACGAAAAGCATAGTATGCTGAGCATAAGGGGTGCTTAGCAAACCTCGTGCACCGGCTTTAAGCCAGCACACGACCATGAGGCAGAAAGCCAGCAGACCGGGAAGGCCAGCTGTTGTTGAAACCTGCAGATAGTAATTGTGAGGGTGAATATTGCACCCTGCGCCTGCGGGGCTTTCAAGCGCTGGCAGGTTAAAGGCTTTAGGAAAAGAGGAATGCATGCTTTCGTGGCAAAAATGACGAAAACCATCCATCCCCAGGCCCAGAGCCGGATGATTCAGCGTCATAATCGTTGCTTTTTTAAAAAGCTGTCCATAATCGCTTGTTGAGAAATGTCTGAGCTGGTCAGAAAATTTTATGACAAGTTTTGCGTATGTTGCCGGTGAGATAACCGGAAGCAAAGCCAGTACAATAGCAGCACAGACGCCTGTAATAACGAAAGGCCAGCGGAACTGCCTGATAAGTAGCGCGGTCAAAAACAGCCCGAACAGCATCAGCACGGTGCCCATGCGCTGGCCTATCAGAATCATTGTGACCACAGAGAGTAGAAGCAGCCCGAGGCCGCAGCACCATAGTAAAGGTTTTTTGCTGCGCAGAGAGGTAATAACAACGGGCATAATGCCCGGGAAGAACAGCATCAGAAACATAAAGCTGGCACGGGGTTTGTAAAAAGGTCCGGTGAGGGAACCATCCACCCAGGGGTGTGAGCCGGTGAGATTGACGCCGGTAAAATACTGCTCCCAGCACTGACTTATGAGCCAGAGTGCCAGAACAAACAGGATACCACCCAGCACAAGTCGCCGTTTATTTTGTGTCAGGATCCAGTTTTGCGCTGCTGCAGTGATCAGAAAAAGGCGTGGCAGACACAGGGCCTGAGCCAGAGCACCTCTTTCATGAACATGCAGAGAAGAAATCAGGCTCAGTACACAGAGTGCCGCTGCCGGCGTGACCCATGGGCTTTGCAGCCAGCGCCAGTGGCGGGTAATTGCACAATGCAGCAGAAAGAAACAGCCAAGTGTGGTGGCAGTAATATCGCTGAGCGCGCGGCTGTAGAACATAAACAAAGGCAGCATCATAATGCACAGGGTGCCCCCTGTTGTCAGCCAGGCAGGCAGCTGTGAATGCTGCAACTTTGTAAGGGGCATGTTCTGTACTTTAAAAAAAGCTGCGCGTTATACTGAACAGAGAGAGCTGAGAATCAGAACGGGATTTCATCATCCAGGTCATTGTTGCCGCCGGGGGCATCCCATCCACCCTGTGCAGGGGTGTTCTGGCGTGGGGCCGGGTTATTCTGGCGTGGGGCTGAATACCCGCCGCTGTTGCCACCACGGTCATAACCGTAACCACCGCCCTGAGATGAGCCGTCATCATCATCACCGCCTGCGCGGCTGTCGATCAGTACCAGTTCGCCACGGAAACGCTCAATTACAACCTCTGTTGTGTAGCGTTCCTGACCGTCCTGGCCGGTCCATTTGCGGGTTTGCAGGGTGCCTTCAAGGTAAACTTTACGACCTTTGCGCAAAAAGCGTTCTGCAACATCAGCCAGACGTTCGTTGAAAATGACAACACGGTGCCACTCGGTACGCTCACGTCGCTCACCTGACTGACGATCATTCCATGTGTCACTTGTTGCCAGAGAAAACGACACAATTTTCATGCCGTTCTGGCTTGTGCGTACTTCCGGGTCTTTGCCCAGATTGCCAACCAGAGTAACTTTATTGACGCTGCCAGCCATCAGTGACCTCGTGAAGTTGTAAAAAGAAAAATGTCTGCCTCGTGTAGCGCACTCCGTCTTTTTCTTCTACCCCTCACGGTGAGTGGAAGAAGAGAAAGACCTGCGCCCTGGCAGATATTACAGCTGCCAGACAGAGAGGCGGGCAGCCCCATGTTTGCGTTCTGCCAGCAGGGTTCCGTTGAAGGCCACCTGTTCTGGTTCGCTTTGTGGTGCAGGATGCGCAGGGTCTGTGAGCGGAAGAGGTTCATTATCCGCTGTTTCAATAACAGCTATAGCTCCCGGAGTAATCCATCCGCCTTTTGACAGAGCAGCAAGCGCGCGTGCTGGCAGCCCCTGTCGGTAGGGTGGGTCAATAAAAAGCAAAGAGCAGGGTTTTCTTGCTTTTGTCGGGCTGGTGACATCCTTTGCCAGCACGGTGCAGCGCTCCTGCCAGTTACAGTCAGCAATGTTTTTGCGTAGTGCCGCCAGTGCGGGACGATCTGTTTCGAAAAAACAGGCGCTTGCTGCCCCGCGTGAAAGGGCTTCAAGCGCGAGCGCACCTGTTCCGGCAAAAGCGTCGAGTACACAGGCTTCGCTGAGTAACCCGGCGCCACCCCATGGCGCATGCACCAGCATGTCAAACAAAGCCTGCCTGACCCGGTCTGCCGTGGGTCGGGTGGTTGTGCCGGCTGGCGCTGTCAGCTGCCGCCCTTTGCGTATGCCTGCTATAATTCGCACGTTTAGTTGCCTGTACGTGGTTTGCGTGTAGTAGGTTTGGCTGTCGGCGCAGCGGGAAGCTGGTCACGGATAATGCGGCTTTGCACTTCTTCCAGTTCTCCCCGCAGGAGTGTGCCAAGCTGAAAAGGTCCGTAATTTGTGCGAATCAGGCGGCTGACATGCAGGTTAAGACCCATCATGACTTTTCTCACTTCACGATTTTTGCCCTCGCGCAGAGAGACCGTGAG
Source organism: Acetobacter sp. DmW_043 (assembly GCF_002153485.1). Lineage (NCBI taxonomy): Bacteria > Pseudomonadati > Pseudomonadota > Alphaproteobacteria > Acetobacterales > Acetobacteraceae > Acetobacter > Acetobacter sp. DmW_043. Next base: position 162,994 of record NZ_JOMN01000008.1, read on the forward strand.
CCAGGCATTATCGCCTTTTTTAGAATCGAGCTGTGCATCAATAGGGCCATATTTGACACCTTCAAAGACGCTGCCTTCTGCCAGCTGTGCCAGCCGGGCCTCATCAACCACGCCAAAGACCCGTACCCGGTAGCGTCTGATCCACCCATTGGAGGGGAGTTCGAGGCGACGTGCCAGTTCACCGTCATTTGTCAGCAAAAGCAGCCCTTCGCTGTTGAGGTCAAGGCGACCAATGCTGATAACGCGGGGCATACCTTCAGGCAGTGACTCAAAAACAGTCTTGCGGCCTTCCGGGTCTTTATGAGTGGTCATAAGCCCGTCGGGTTTGTGGTAGCGCCACATGCGTGTGCGCTCTGGTTCTGCAACAGGTGCATTATCGAGTTGCACCAGGTCATGTTTCCGGACGAAAGTGGCTGGGTGTGTAACCGGTTGACCGTTTAGTTTGACGCGCCCCTGAGCGATAATCTGTTCTGCATCGCGGCGGCTGGCAATACCTGATCTGCTCAGCCATTTTGCAATGCGCTCTCCGCGTTCTTCTTCTGTCACCGTGCTGCTCCTGCCGTCTGGACATCATCATCAAAAATTATGATAGAAAAGATATGCCAGAATCAGAGACGTTTTGCACTCTCTATACAACCGATAATATGCTTCTTTTTAAGGTTTTTCAGCTTTTTCAGGCCGCAACTGAAGTCTGGTGCGTTGAAAGCCAGCAGATCAGAGAGCCTGCTGTGACCAGCAGTGAACCAAGCCAGAAAGTATGACCAGGCATCATGTGCAGCAGCAGGCTTGTCATGAGTACAGAAAGCACTGGTGAGAAGTAAGACGCCGTTGCCATAAGGGTCAGGTTGCCGTGCATTACGCCATAGTTCCAGGCTGAGTAGGCAAGTGTTGTTAGTACACCAAAGGTAAGCACCATAATGGCACCGTTAAAATTAAAATGCAGGGGCGGCTGGCTGGTGCTGAAATATTTGATCCATAATACGATGGCTGTCAGTGTCAGAAAGACAGGCACGCCGTTTTTACCCTCAGATATGGCGCGTGTTATTATAGTGTACACTGGCCAGGCTGTGGCTGCGATAAGTGCCAGCCCGTAAGCGACCGGGTTTGTGCCGATATTATGAATGATATGTGTGAATGAAATGCCTCTGTCACCCGATGACACCCACAGAATACCTGTAAGGCTGAGCAGCAGACCCGGGATCATACGCCAGTCAGCGCGCTGGTAGCCCAGCCATACAGCCAGAGCGATTGTAAAGGAAGGCCACAGATAATTCACCGTGCCGACTTCAAGGGCCTGCTGACGGGTCGTGGCATAGCCAATGGCCAGTGCAAGAGCTGTTTCATAGGTGATAAACAGTCCGCCGCCGATAATAAGATAGCGTTTTGAGAGTGCGCTAAAGGCAGACGGGCCGGTACAGAGCACAGCAATAACAGCACTGACTGTGAAGATCAGCGCTGAGCCACCAACAGCCCCAAAGGCTTCAGAAATGCCACGATACAGGCCAACAGTAGCGCTCCACATAAAGACAGCACTTACGCCAGTCAGCGTTGGGAGTTCGATTGTATGACGGGGTAACTGCCCGGATGTCTGAACAGACATAACCACACTCCATGACCATGCGGCGGTCAGTGAAAAGATGGGGTATATGCTGGTTTCTGTTGTGGGATGCAATAGATTTTTATTGTATCTGTATAAGTATTGTTCTCAATTTTATTTTTGATGATGTGGTTTTTTATTGTTTTAATATCGAAATTAATTTTTACTCTGGTGAATAATTCAAGTATTTTTGTAGATTTAAAAGGGATGTAACCCCTGGTTTATAGCACACGGCAATGCAAAAACCTGTCTGATATGCTCAGGTATAATGTTACGGGAGCAGAAGCTCTGACAATATTATTGCAGTGTCTGTGGCAACACGCATTATTCAGCTGGCGTACAGTGCCTTTATATTACGCCGCTTCAGAGTAGCAGATTCTGTTATTAGCCCTGATACAGGAAATTAGTTTCCCGCGAGAAAAATACTGACAGATCGTGTTGTGATCGGACTGACCCAGTGATCTTTTTTGGTATCATGAGCAATAGAAAGGCTCAGGCCTAAAGCTGCTGCAGTAAGAACGAGAGTAAGACTATGCATGAGGAAGACCCCTTTCACGGTCGGCTTGTTTTGCCAGATATTCTCAGTTTCCAGCCTGTAAGAGTGGCCGGATGCTCAGGTATCAGCTCAACATTGAGTTACGGTATCTGCATAGCAGGATGACAGAAGAAGCAAGGCAGATGCAAGGAAAATATTGCCTTATTGTTGTCATAATTTGACAGCCATACTCGCTGGCAGCAACAGGCGTAAGGAGACATTTTGCCGAAAGATATTACGGCTGATGCGATGGAGCGCGCTGTTATGCTGGCGCATGAAGCCGCAGCCGCGGGCGAAGTCCCTGTTGGTGCTGTTGTTTTTTCTGCTGATGGTACAGTGATCGGGCAGGCGCGTAATTGCGTTGAAGCCTGGCATGACCCTTCGGCTCACGCTGAAATGCTGGCAATGCGTGAAGCTGTGCAAAAGCGTGGCGGTCGCAGGCTGTCAGATTGTACACTTGTGGTAACACTTGAACCTTGCCCGATGTGTGCCGCCGCTTTTGCGCACTTCAGAATCGGGCGGGTCGTTTTTGGTGCCTATGACAGCAAAGGTGGCGGGGTTGAGCATGGCCCGCGTCTGCCTTACCGGGCTGAGACGTTGCATAAACCCGAGGTTGTTGGCGGTGTCAGAGAGCAGGAGTGTGCTGAAATGCTTAAAATTTTTTTTCAGACCTTGCGAAGGTAAAGCTGAGTCCAGATATCTTTTGGTGTGCAGAGTTTCTTTGTGCAGGGAATTACCTTTTTGCAATGACAGGCTCTTGCCTGCGAGAATCGGATAGTTCTGCGTGACAGCAAGGTCAGGCCGGGCTGAGTGTTGAAGATCGCGTTCGGGTGGCAGACGCAGGCCCGGGCCATGTAAAGGACAGTCAGAAACATAATGTCGGAAAAATCTGCATCAAAATTTTTCGGGCGGTTTCGCCGCAAGCATCTTTTAACTCTTATGGCTGGGGTCGCACTGGTGACCGATGCTGGCGCTGGTTTCGGGCTGGCTGCACATAATGCAGCCTATGCGCAAACTGTTCAGGGAGGGCTTATTACGCCGAGCAGCCCTGATCAGAAAATCCCTGATTTTGTGCATCTGGTAAAACAGGTCAAACCTGCTGTTGTTTCCATTACCTCTACCATTAAGGCTGATGCTGCCGCTGAAGAAGGTGGCGGTATGGGCGGTGGTGGCATGCCATTCCCGTTTCCATTTCCGTTCCAGATGGCGCCTCAGAACAGCCGTCAGTTGATTGAAGCACGAGGTTCAGGCTTCCTTATTTCGCCCGATGGGTATGTGGTGACGAACAACCACGTCGTTAAAGGGGCGACGAAGGTTAAGGTTACGCTTGATGACGGCACGACTCTTCCTGCGAAGATTGTTGGCCGTGACGGTAAAACAGATATTGCTTTGCTGAAAATTACGTCATCGCAGAAGCTGCCTTTTATTGAACTGGGGAACTCTGATGATGTGCAGCCAGGTCAGTGGGTTGTTGCCGTTGGCAACCCTTACGGGCTCGGTGGTACGGTAACAGCGGGTATTGTTTCAGCGCGTGGCCGGGATATTAACGAGGGCCCTTACGATAATTTTATCCAGGTTGATGCCCCGATTAACCGCGGCAACTCAGGTGGACCGCTGTTTACGCAGGATGGTAAAGTTGTCGGGGTAAATACGGCGATTCTTTCTCCATCGGGTGGCGGGTCCATTGGTATTGGTTTTGCTATTCCGTCTGATACGGTCAGAAGTGTAACGGATCAGCTGCGTAAAACCGGTCATGTTGTGCGTGGCTACCTGGGTGTGAACGCGCAGAATGTTTCTCCGGCGATGGTTAAAGCGCTTGGTCTGCCACCCGCTGCTGATGGTGCTGCGCCAGCGGGTGCTCTTATTGCGAGTGTCAGCTCAGACAGCCCGGCAGAGAAAGCCGGCCTGAAGCCTGAAGATGTCATTGTTAAATTTAATGGTCAGAAGGTCGCAACACCCCATGACCTGGCTGTGCGCGTTGCTTCTATCGCACCGGGGGAAAAGGTCGCAGTTGAGTATGTGCGTGCAGGTAAACCTGCAACAGCAACGGTCACCATTGGTAACCTTGCCAGTGCGTCAAATGACAGTGGTATCAGTGGTTCTGCGCCAGGACCTCATCTTGGTGTGGCACTGACGCCGCTGACTGGTGACATTCGTCGTCAGCTTGGTGTGGGCGATGGTGTTAAAGGGGTTGTTGTAAAAGATGTACAGCCAGGGTCAGCGGCCAGCATGGCTGGTGTGGCTCCGGGGGACATTATTCAGTCTGTCGGTGGAAAGGCTGTTGATACGCCGCGGGCTGTCGTGACGGCAGTACGCTCAGCTCTTGGTGCGAAGAAGCCTGTTCTGCTGCGTATTTTGCGTGATGGCCAGTCGCTGTTTGTTGCTATCTCAGCTGATGGTGATGACAGCAGTTCGTCAGATAACGGTGATGATGACGATAACTGACACTGGCGGTTTTCTGGTCGTTTTTTCAAAAAGGAGCGTCAGCCTTCGGGCTGGCGTTTTTTTATGATGTTTTGCTGGTCGAATATAAGCCTTATTTGCAGGGTAGAGAAAACGCGCCTGTCAGGAAAAGAATATCATAATGATGTAGCAGGCGTGTTATTCCTGCTTATGGTAGTTTATACCGTTTCTTTCTCTGGTATGAAGGCCGGGGCAGGGTGAGTATCGTGCAGTGCCTGGTGTGAGAAGGCCGGTAAGAAGTAGAATGATGTCTTTTGTTTTCAGGTCTGTGACCAGAGCTCTTTGTTATACGGCCGTTTCTCTGATGTTGTATGCTTCCTCAGCGCAGGCTGCGTCAGGCTTTGTTGCCGGTAAGGATGGTATGCTGAGTGTACCTGAGGCTTCGCCTCTGCGCTCTCAGATACAGGTGGCTGCTGTTCAGGTCGGAATGCCACGCGACACACTGACTGTGCCAGGTAATATCGCTGCTGAACCAAGGCGTATTTTTCCTCTTCTTCCACCGGTAACAGGACGTATTTTATCGGTGTCGGCCACACCTGGTCAGCATGTTGTACGCGGGCAGGAGCTGGTTCGTATTATGTCGGGCGATATGGCTCAGGCAGTGACAGATCAGGAAAAAGCTGAAGCTGGCTTACTGATGGCGCGCAGTGCAATGGTGCGTGCTCAGGAGGTCAGAAAGGCCGGCGGTGCTGCCACAAAAGATGTCGAGGCTGCTCATGCGGCCCTGCTGGATGCTGAGGCTGAAGAAGAGCGTGCCAGGCTGCGTTTGCTTTCCTTAACTGACAAATATGGCGGTGAAGGTGGCGTGCTGGTTTTGCGTGCTCCGGCAAGTGGTGTCATTGCCAGCCTTTCAGCCGCACCTGGTGTTAATATTACAGATATGACTGCACCGCTGCTGGTGATGGAGGATCTGTCAGAGGTCTGGGTCGTTGCTAATATCGCCGAGGTTGATGGTAACGATGTTCAGGTCGGGCAATCGGTGGTCGTGAGCTTACCTGCACGTGAAGGTATTGCAATTCCGGCGCAGGTTTCATCTGTCGAGCCGGATTTTCATGCCGATACCCGCAGGCTGCAGGCTATGATTGTGCTTGCCAATCCTGATGAAGATCTGAAGCCGAACATGTTTGCCTCAGTGGCTATTCAGATCAAACAGCCGGTAGGGCTGATGGTTCCTCAGTCAGCTCTGCTGATGAATAATGATACCGTTACAGTATTTGTCGAAACGGCTCCCTGGGTTTTTCAGCGCCGGGTCATTACGATTTCTTATGATGAGGGTGAGAATACACAGGTTCTCTCCGGGCTCAGGATTGGGGAGCGCATTATTGTTCGTGGCGGGGTGCTGCTGAACGATGATTGAAAAAATTATCGCTGCCTGTCTGCGCGAGCGTCGTATTGTCTTTTTTGCAATGGCACTTCTGGCTCTGTGGGGAGGTATGGCATGGAAAAACCTGCCTGTAGAAGCCTATCCGGATCTTGGGGCTGTTTCTGTTCAGATCAGTACACAAAGTCCCGGGCTGGCAGCTGAGGAGGTAGAGCAGCAGATTACCGTTCCGCTCGAGCGGCAGTTGTCGGCAACGCCAGGTCTGGTGAGCGGGCGCTCAAGCAGCACGTTTGGCCTCTCACTGATTAACCTGATTTTTAAGGACGGCATGGATGTTTATGCCGCCCGTCAGCGTGTTACTGAGCAGCTGGCACAGGTTAACCTTCCGGCGGGTGTAACGGCAAGTATGGGGCCGGTTACGAGCCCCTCTGGTGAGATTTATCGTTATACGCTTGAGTCTGACAGAAAAAACCTGATGCAGCTCTCAGAAGTGCAGAACTGGTTTGTTATTCCTGCTCTTCAGAAAATACAGGGTGTTGCCGATGTTACCAATTTTGGTGGCTTTACCCGGGAGTATGAGCTGCGCCTTGATCCGCATGCGCTGTACCGCTTTCACATTGGTATTAATACTGTGCTGGATGCGATTCGTAACAGCAGTATCAATGCTGGTGGCGGGCGTGTAACACGAGGGGAGCAGTCTTATATCGTCAGGGGCGTTGGTATGATCCACACTCTTGATGAGATGGGTGATATTCCCGTTACACAGCATGATGGTGTGCCTGTGTTCCTGCGTGAGCTCGGGCGGCTGCAGCTGGGTCACCAGGTGCGTGAGGGTATTCTGGGTAAAAATTCTAACTCTGATACTATTGAAGGCATTGTGTCGATGGTATCGGGCGAGAATGCGTCGCACGTTCTTGCATTGCTGCATACCCGTGTGCAGGAGCTGCAAAAGCAGCTTGATCCGCAGGGTATCCGCATAGTCCCCTATCTTGATCGTGATAACCTGGTGAGTGCCACGACTGAGAAGGTTACTCACACGGTGCTCGAAGGGGTCGGGCTGGTTTTTGTTATTCTTATTTTGTTTCTTGGCAGCCCGCGCAGTGCGATTGTTGCAGCGGTTACAATTCCGCTTGCGCTCGCGTTTGTTTTTGTCGTGATGGGTTTGCTGAATATGCCTGCCAACCTTTTTTCACTGGGGGCGATTGATTTCGGCGTTATTGTCGACGGGGCAATTGTTGTAACTGAAGCGATTTTATGTCTGAGGGAAGCCCGGCCTGATCATACAATGACCTTGCAGGATGTGCAGGGGTTAACAGGGCATGTCGGGCGCGCCATTGTTTTCGCGACACTGATTATCATTGTGGCTTACAGCCCCTTATTTGCTTTTGTCGGGGCTGAAGGGCGTCTGTTCAGGCCAATGGCATATACTGTCAGCTTTGCTTTGCTGGGTGCATTGCTTTGCGCGATTGTGCTGACGCCTTCTCTGGCCTTTATTGCCATGCGCAAGCCGCATCGTATTTTCCACAATAAACCGCTTGAGAAACTCCATTGCTGGTTTCGGGCAGGCCTGGCGCATAGCATGAAACGCCCTGCTATAGCTTATTGCAGCGCATTTTCAGCTTTTGGTCTTGTTGTGGTGCTTGGTATGTATACCGGGCGCGAATTTTTGCCAGATATGGATGAAGGTGCTTTGTGGCTTCAGGTGCAGTTGCCTTCAGGGCTGTCGCTCCAGAAGGCAAGCGATATGGCAGATGAAGTGCGTAAAGCCGTTATGTCTTTTTCTGAGCCTTCTTACGTTGTTACGCAGCTGGGGCGCAATGATTCCGGCACAGATGCCTGGACCCCCTCTCATATTGAGGTGCCTATCGGGCTGAAACCATATAGCGCCTGGCCGAAAGGGGAGACCAAAGCGCAGTTCATCAGCAAACTACGTGATAAGCTGAACACTATTCCTGGTATAGAGTTTGGTATAAGCCAGCCAATTGCCGACGGTATGAATGATCAGGCCGGAGGGGCCCATTCTGCACTGGTTTTGCGTGTTTATGGCCATGACCTGCGTGAGCTGCGCAATATTGGTAAGCAGATTGTCGCGGTTCTTAAACAGGTTCCTGGCACAAAAGAAGCTTCGATTTTTCAGGAACCTGAAATTCCCCAGCTGAATATTACGGCAAACCGGCGTGCGGCAGCCCGTTATGGTATTTCAGTTTCTGATATTATGACGCTGGTTGGCAGCACGATTGGCGGCTCTGCCGTTTCGCAGATTTATATTGCCGACAGAACGTATGATGTCACAGTTCAGATCCCGCATGCTGATGTCAGTAACCTGCGTTCTTTAGGCCATTTGCCGCTTATGGCTGACAATGGCGCGCTGGTGCCGCTTGAAATGGTGGCTTCTATTGCCTTGAAAACAGGTGAAGGCACAATTTCCCACGAGATGACACAGCGACAGATCACTCTGCGCGTGGATAATGGTAAACGCCCGCTTTCTGAATATATGGCAGATGCGCAGGCACGTATTGCAGGTCAGGTGCATTTTGACCCGAGCTTTTACCGGCTTGAGTGGGCAGGTGAGTTTGAACAGGCTCAGCGTGCTGCGTCTCGTCTGGTTGTTGCTGTTGCGATTATGCTGGCGATTATGCTGGTGCTCTTATTTGGTGAGTTTCGTAAATTCCGTCAGGCTGCACTGGTGCTTGCTGTTGTGCCGCTGGCGCTGCTGGGTGGGCTTGTGGCTTTGCAGCTGCGGGGTGAAACATTGAATGTAGCAACAGCGGTCGGGTTTATTGCGTTATTTGGTGTTGCTGTGCAGAACGGTATTATCATGGTCTCTAACATCAACCGGCATCGTCGTGAGGGGGCTACGTTATACAATGCTGTGCTTGACGGGGCAGGGGAGCGGTTCAGGCCGGTGCTGATGACAGCGACGGTTGCCAGTGCAGGCATGTTGCCGGCAGCGGTTGCTACCGGCATTGGCACAGATGTGCAGCGCGGCCTTGCAACAGTCGTCGTGGGCGGACTTGGCATTGCGACATTACTGACCCTGTTTATTCTGCCTACATTTTATTACAAACTAGAGGCCTGGTATGAAAAACGGGCCCCTGAAAATGAGCCTGCTGCATGATGCGCCGTTTTTTTATGACAGGATGCGCACTAAGCGTTTTGCTTCAGGCCGGGTGCGCCGTCGGGCCTGATTTCAGAAAACCCATGGCACCGGCTGGCGAGCAGTATGGTCAGGCAGGGCGCTCTTCACACGTGGCAGGTGTCACGGGGGAGGCAGAGCAGGCTGCCAGTGGCAGGCAGGGTGTCGGGCAGGTTTTTCATGTCGGGCAGGATATTCCCGCACAATGGTGGCGGCTTTTTCACTCTGAAGCACTGAATGCACTGGTGCAGAAAGCGCTTGATAATAATCCGTCACTTGAGTCTGCACGTGATGCGCTCTCAGCGGCACAGCAAAATAAGCTGGCGCAGCAAAGTGCATTTTATCCCAGCATTTCTGGTAGTTTTAACCCGACACGGAACAAAACGTCGCGCACGTACTCACCGGTCCCTAATAATAACTCGTGGCTTTATACGGTTCATACAGCTCAGCTGAATATCTCTTATGTGCCCGATTTCTGGGGTGGGGTACGTCGTGGGGCAGAGGCAGCTAAAGCACTGCGTAATGCACAGCGTGATCAGCTTCGTGCTGTGTATCTGACACTGACCTCTTCGGTCGTTCAGGCCGCGATTGATTATGCTGCGATCAAAGCTCAGATTGAGACGACCCGTTCGCTCGTCACGCTCCAGCGTGATTTGTTAGAATCGGCTCGCATGCAGGAAAAAGCCGGCGAGTTCTCACGTAATGATGTCGCATTGCAGCATACGGCTCTGGCTCAGAACGAGGCGACACTGGCCCCGTTACAAAAGCAGCTTGAGCAGCAAAAGCATCTGATAGCAGCGCTTGTGGGTGATTCACCGGATGTGCCTCAGCCTGAATTTACTTTTGATGAGTTGACATTGCCTGCAGACCTGCCGGTGAGTGTACCGGCTCGTCTTATTGAGCAGCGCCCGGACATTCGTACAGCACAGGACAACTGGCATGCAGCCTGCGCGCAGGTTGGTGTTGCTGTGGCCAATCGTCTGCCTAATATCGAGCTGGGAGCAACGCCCGGGTTTGCGGCGGCCTCTATCGCGAAAATGGCCGCTCCCGGATATGGTCAGTGGCAGATTGCCGCTATGGTAACGCAACCACTGTTTGATGCAGGTTTGCTCAGGCACCAGGAAAATGCAGCCCGGGCGGCTTATGACCAGGCGGCGTCAGAGTACCGTTCCACCCTGATCACCGCGCTGCAGGATGTTGCTGACACTTTCACGGCCTTACGCCTTGATGCCACAACACTGGCAGATAATGCTGAGGCAGCCACTGCGGCTGGTGAAAGTCTTAAAATCTCACTGGCACAGTACAAATATGGTGCTATCAGTCAGATCGTGCTGCTGAATGCCCAGCAGGCTCATCTGGAGACAGAGCTGGCTCTGGCGCAGTCACGTGCTGACAGGTTGTCCGATACAGTCGCTCTTTTTCAGGCTCTGGGTGGCGGCTGGTGGAATAATCACGAGTCTGATGCTCCGCATCATCCATCCTGGCATCCTGATAAAGGCCTATCCGTGCTCCTGCCCTGAGGCCAGTTTTCTGAGTGTGTCCGGAGCCAGAATATTGATACTGTGGTGTGAGGTGACAGCAATGATTTTCTCGCGCCGCAGGTTGCTTAGCGTACGGCTTACAGTTTCGATAGTCAGCCCCAGATAGTCAGCAATGTCTGAACGGTTCATTGGAAGTGACACCGGGATTATTGTTGTGTCAGCAGTGCTGTGCTGATGGAGGATACGTGACAGCAAAAAAGTTGAAATTTTTTCGCGTGCAGTTTTTCGCCCCAGTAGCAGCATTTGCTCCTGTGCCTCGGCCAGTCTGAGAGTGAGGCGGTTCATCAGCTGATGTTTGAAGGCCGGGTGGCTGGCCAGCAGATGGTCAAGTTGTGGGTGGAAAAAACGGCAGACTTCCACCGTATCAATGGTTTCGGCCCCAAAGTTGCAAATATCGGAGGATGTCAGGTCGAGAAAATGCCCTGCGTCTGCGAAGCCAATAATCTGGCGTCTTCCATCGGGCAGGGATTTGAACAGCCTGATTGTACCCGAAACGATATTGAAAGAGGCTAATGGTGTACTGCCTTCCTCGATCAGTGTCATTCCGGGAGGGAGGCTCAGTTTTTGTGAAGCATCGGCAAAAGCCGCAGGTGTGTTTTCGCTCGCTGTGATACAAACACTGTGCTGGCGTGTCTGGCACATCATACATTTCTGAGGTGTAACATCAGGCGTGAGAGAGCTCAGAGGCTGTAACGCCGGGGTAAACGGATGAATGTAAGATGCCATCAGAAATCTACCCGATCAAATGCACTCAGAAATGTTAATACTTTCTTAAAGAGTAACAGAGGAATAAAGCCATTATTGTAGAAAACTCTAATGAAACTATTAACTTTTAGTAAAAAACCAGAAAACTGTGACTTCTAAATCACACTCCCTGAATCAACATATGGATTATGGCATAATTTTGATCTGTATCAAGGTGTGGAGATTTGATGCGTGATTGTAGCAGACCATCACGTAGCGCATTTCAGGGAAACGTATAATAGCCATGATTAAGATTCGTTCTTTATTTACCGCAATGATTGCCGGTGTGGCAGCGTTTTCCGGCGCAGCAGGCGCTAAGGCGGCTTCTGCTAATGCGCAGTATGTTAATGCTCCTGTTGTGAGCACACTTCCTGCCGTACCCCGTTCTCATGAGCATTGTGGTTTGTTTCAGACCTGCGCCAGCACAAAAATTGGTCTGGGTGCGGGTGATTTCATGATCCGCCTGTCCGGTGTTGGTGTTCTGCCACAGGATCGTGACAGTAATGTCTCTATTACGGGTGGTGGCTTCAGCCGTCATACCCCGCTGAGCCATACGCATATTTCTACGACAAACGCAGCAATGCCTGAGCTGACGTTTGAGTATTTTATTACCGACAACCTGTCTGTTGACCTCATTGCAACCAGCACGCGCCATAAAGTGTCAGCTGTCGGCAGCGATCTGCCAGCCCTGGGTGGTCCGCACAGTCTTAGTGTGGGTAAAGCCTGGGTTCTGCCTCCTACGCTGACATTCGCATGGCATTTCCGTCCCCATAAGCGTTTCAACCCTTATGCCGGTGTTGGTGTTACGGCAATGTGGTTTCATAACATGAAGGGTAACCAGAACGCTTTTCTGGGGCTGAACAAACTTAATGCCGGTTTTACCGGGGGTCCTTCTGTTAATGTCGGTTTTGACTATCAGCTGGTGGGTAACTGGTTCTTTAACGCCGATGTTAAGCAGATGTTTGTGCGTATGCATGCATGGGTGCAGAACACACCAGAAACCATTCGTGTGCGTGCGCATGACTCGCTTGACCCAACCGTTGTGTCAGCAGGTATTGCTTACCGGTTCTGATCCTTATGGCAGTCACCTCTGTTACTGAGCTGATTGCACGATATAGCGGGAATTTACCCCGCTATACCAGCTATCCGACAGCAGTCAGCTTTACTGAAGCTGTCGGGCCTGACCAGGCTGAAGTCTGGCTGAAGCAGCTGCCTGAAGCTGCGCCCCTTTCTTTTTATTTTCATGTGCCGTTTTGTGATGAGCTTTGCCGTTTTTGTGGCTGTAATACCTCAGTCATGCGGCAGGAAAGCGGACGCGCAGCGTATGGCAATCTGCTGACTGAAGAGTTTTCGCGTATCATTGCTCTTGTGGGTACGCAGCATAGTGTCCGGCATATTCAGTTTGGCGGGGGAACACCCTCTACACTGCCACCCGCGACTTTGCGTCTGATTATGTCAGATATTCTGGCTTCATGTCGGGTTGAGGATGGTGCTGAGCTATCTATGGAGCTTGATCCACGCCATGTGCCGCAGGGTTATCCTGCCCTGCTGGGTGAGCTTGGGTTTACCCGTATCAGTATCGGTGTGCAGGACCTGAACGAAAAGGTGCAGCAGGCCTGCGGGCGTATTCAGAGTTTTGAGCAGACTGAAGCCTGTGTTTCTGCCGTGCGTCAGGCCGGTGTGCAGGGCGTGAATATTGATCTGATTTATGGTCTGCCGTTTCAGACGCAGGAGGGAGTGGCTGAAACGGTCAGGCGCATTGTTACGCTACGACCCGACCGTCTTGCTGTGTTTGGTTATGCTCATGTGCCGTGGAAACAAAAACGCCAGACCCTGATAGCAGAGGAAAGTCTGCCAGGAGCGCAGGAGCGGCTGGCGCAGCGTGCAGTGATGGATGAGGTGCTTTGCGAAGCGGGTTATGTGCCCGTTGGTCTTGATCATTATGCCTTGCCAGAAGATGCTCTGGTAAAGTCTGCTCAGTCCGGCACTTTGCGTCGTAATTTTCAGGGCTATACCGTCGACTCGGCTGAAGCTCTTATTGGCGTTGGTGCCTCAGCAATTTCGATGCTGCCTGATGGTTACGTACAGAATATAACCTCAGCGGCGGCTTATGCTCGTGCGCTTTCAGAAAATGCTACTGTACTGCCTGTGGTCAGAGGGGTTGAGCGGACATCAGATGACCGTCTGCGTGGTTACCTGATTGAGCGGCTGATGTGTGATATGCAGGTTGACCTGGCGACATCCGGCTTAAATTCTGAATATTTTTCTGCTGAAGTGGCAGCACTTGCTCCGATGGTTAAGGATGGCCTGGTATTGTGTGAGGGCAGCATAATACAGGTGACGGGCAAGGGGCGTCCGTTTTTGCGTAACATTGCCGCAGTGTTTGATGCACGACGTCAGAACCTGCCATCTGCCGGGGCTGTGCAGGCCTCATCTCCTCGATTTTCATACGCGATCTGAACTTTTTATTTGATATCTGCCCCTGACATGTGTTGATTGCACAGAAATTTTGTCCCACTTTGCACCGGATGGCTGCCTTTTGCTGCCGTTTTTGTTATCGTGATGCTGTGTTGTGTTACCGTTAAAGGATAAGGCAGATGCTTTCTGATGCCCCGCTCACCGAGATGGACTCTGCTTCGGCATTTGTACAAATGCTTGCTGAGACCCCCTGTGAACCTTATCCTTATGACCACTGGTCACTGAAATCTGTTCTTCCCTCTGATGCATGCGATGCTCTTGTGGCCTGGGATCCGGGGAGTGATGCCCTTGCAGGAGATGTTGCAGGCCGGCGTGAGACCCGCAATAAATTTCGGATTTTTGTGGATGAGACAACACGTGCCCGTGACAGCCGTCTTGATCGCCTTGCTCATATTATAGATAGCCCTGAGGTCCGGCAGGGGTTTGAGCGCTATTGTGGTGCGAGCCTTGAGGGGACGGCGCTGCGTCTTGAGCTGTGCCTTGATACTGAGGGGTTCTGGCTTGAGCCGCATACAGATATTGGTGCAAAAAAACTGACATTGCTTATTTCGCTTTCGCAGGATGAAAACGCGAAAGACTGGGGCACCGATCTCATGTCGCCAGAGGGGGACTCTCTTGTCCGGGCATCAGGTCTTTTTAACACCGGGGTCTTATTTATCCCTTCAGATAAAACCTGGCATGGTTTTGTCAGCCGCCCTGTGACAGGAGTGCGGCGTACGCTTATTGTTAATTTTGTTGACTCCAGCTGGCGTGCGGTTCACGAGCTGGCGTTTGGTCCGGCCCGCTCAGGGCACTGAGACCAGGCAAAAACATGCGATAAGGCACCCGTCTGTGCGTCACTGATAAGCCAGTTTTTTGCAATTTTTGTTGCATCTGGCTTATGGAGTGGGTGCCCGATTTTTTTTTTCAGAGAGGACAGAGCAGGAATGAGTGAAGCAGAACGCGAATCTATGTCGTTTGACGTCGTGATTGTCGGCGGCGGACCGGCCGGTCTGGCTGCGGCTATTCGCCTGCGTCAGCTTTCTCCGCAAACCAGCGTCTGTCTTATCGAAAAAGGAAGCGAAATCGGCGCGCATATCGTTTCCGGTGCCGTTATTGAACCGCGTGCTCTGAGCGAACTGCTGCCTGACTGGAAAGAGCGCGGTGCTCCGTTAAACACACCGGTTGCGACTGAGGATATGCTGTTTCTTACTGAAACACGCAGTTTCCGAGTGCCGGCACTTGATAAATTCATGCCGCATATGGCTAATCATGGTAATTATATTGTCAGTCTTGGTGAAGTCTGCCGCTGGCTGGCCGCACAGGCAGAAGAGCTTGGTGTCGAAATTTATCCCGGCTTTGCTGCATCTGAAGTGCTGATAGAAAACAACCGCGTTGTGGGTGTCGCAACTGGCGATATGGGCATTACGCGTGATGGCAAACAGGGCCCGAATTATCAGCTTGGCATGGAGCTGCGTGCAACATATACGCTTTTTGCTGAAGGCTGCCGTGGTTCGCTGACCAAGCAGGTCATGCAGCATTATGACCTGCGTAAAGGTGTTGATCCGCAGACTTATGGCCTTGGTATTAAAGAGGTCTGGGAAGTGCCGCCTGAGAAACACCGCCCGGGTCTGGTTCAGCACAGCTTTGGCTGGCCAATGGATGACAATACGTATGGCGGTGCCTGGCTTTACCATTTTGGTGAAAATCTGGTGTCTTATGGTTTCGTAATCGGGCTTGATTACGCCAACACATGGCTGTCACCGTTTGATGAGATGCAGCGTGTGAAACTGCACCCGGCTTTTCGCAAACATCTTGAGGGCGGGCGTCGTATCAGTTACGGGGCCAGAGCGCTGTCAGAAGGCGGGTTGCAGGCTATTCCGCGTCTGACCTTCCCTGGTGGAGCACTAACCGGCGATTCTGCGGGTTTTCTTAACGTGCCAAAAATCAAAGGCACACATACGGCAATGAAGTCAGGCATGCTTGCAGCTGAGGCGCTTGTTGATGCCATGAGCACAGAGCGTGTTGAGCCGGCTTCTTACGTACAGCTTATTAAAGAGTCATGGTTGTGGGATGAGCTGAAGTCAGTGCGTAATATCCGCCCGGCTTTTGCCCGCTTTGGCATGAAAAAAGGCGCTGTCTATTCAGCGATTGATGCCATGCTGCTGAAAGGGCGTGCCCCCTGGACCCTGCATTTCCGCCATCAGGATAATGAAGAGCTTCTGGCGGCTTCTTTGTGTGAAAAGCCAGCTTACCCTAAGCCGGATGGCAAACTGACATTTGACCGTCTTTCCTCTGTGTTTTTGTCAAACACAAACCATGAAGAAGATCAGCCTGTTCATCTGCGCGTGAAAAATCAGGGGTTGTGGAGAACGGTGAACTGGGATGTTTTCCACTCACCTGAGTCGCGTTATTGCCCGGCAGGTGTGTATGAGGTTGTTAATGAAACCTCAGAGCCTGCCCTGCATATTAACGCTCAGAATTGTGTACACTGTAAAACCTGTGACATTAAAGATCCGGCCCAGAACATTGACTGGACTGTGCCAGAAGGGAGCGGCGGGCCGAACTATCCTGCGGGCATGTGATTTTTTTTTAAAATACGGTATGTCTGGTAACGAATAACTCTGCATTTCCAAGCGAAAGAAGCCATGAAGATTGTAGTACCGATCAAGCGGGTTGTTGACTACAACATTAAACCGCGTGTTAAGCCTGATGGTAGTGGTGTTGAAACCACTGGCGTTAAGATGTCTATGAATCCTTTTGACGAAATAGCTGTGGAAGAGGCTGTTCGTTTAAAAGAGAAAGGCGTGGCCACTGAGGTTGTTGTGGTCTCTGTCGGTGTGCAGCAGGCACAGGACACTCTGCGTACAGCTATGGCAATGGGTGCAGACCGCGCCGTTCTGGTGCTGTCAGAGGAAAGTCCTGAGCCCCTCGCTGTGGCAAAAGTGCTCAAAGTGATCGTTGCGAAAGAAGAGCCAGGTCTGGTTATTCTGGGTAAACAGGCCATTGATGATGACATGAATGCAACCGGTCAGATGCTGGCGGGTCTGCTTGGCTGGGGTCAGGGCACTTTTGCCGGTAATGTTGAGGTTGCTGACGGCAAAGTGAAAGTCAGCCGGGAAATCGATGGTGGCACAGAAGATGTCTCCCTCGTGCTGCCAGCAATTGTCACTGCTGACCTGCGCCTGAACGAGCCACGTTATGCGTCTTTGCCTAACATTATGAAGGCAAAGAAAAAACCGCTCGAAACACTGAATGTGGCCGACCTGGGTGTGGATACGACTCGTCGCCTGACGATTGTTTCAGTTGCTGAGCCTGCTGAGCGTAAAGCTGGTATTAAAGTCGAAACGGTGAGCGAGCTGGTTGAAAAGCTGCGTAATGAAGCAAAGGTGATCTGATTATGACAGCTCTTGTTCTTCTGGACCATGAAGACGGTCGGATCAAACAGGCTGCTCTGTCTGCCGTAACAGCCGCCACACAGTTTGGTGACGTGCATGTTCTGGTAACGGGTGAGCGCAGCGTTGCTGAGACAGCCGCTAAAATTTCTGGTGTCACGAAAGTTCTGCATGCAGCAGATGCTCTTTATGCCCATGAAATGGCTGAACCACTGGCTGCATTGCTGGTGTCACTGGCCGGTTCATATGATCAGATTCTGGCATCAGCCAGTGCTGTTGGTAAAAACGTGCTGCCACGTGCGGCGGCTCTGCTTGATGTGCAGCCGGTGCCTGATGTGGTTCGTATCGTTGATGCAGACACATTTGTACGTCCGATTTATGCGGGTAATGCTCTGGCAACCGTTAAATCATCTGACAGCAAAAAAATTCTGACAGTCAGAAGTTCAGCATTTGATGCCGCTCCGGCTGAAGGCGGTTCAGCTGCAATTGAAGAAGTTGCTGCTGTTGAAAACCCGAATGTGTCAGAGTTTGTTGCGGTTCATCTCTCAGCTTCTGAACGTCCGGAACTTGATTCAGCCCGTGTGGTTGTTTCTGGTGGCCGTGGTCTTCTTAGCGAAGAGAAGTTCCGTATTCTTGAGCCGCTGGCTGATACACTGGGTGCTGCGATTGGTGCCTCCCGTGCTGCGGTCGATTCTGGTTTCGTTTCAAACGAATATCAGGTTGGCCAGACAGGTAAGATTGTCGCCCCTGAGCTGTATATTGCATTTGGTATTTCTGGTGCCATTCAGCATCTTGCCGGCATGAAAGACAGCCGTGTGATTGTTGCTGTGAACAAAGACCCCGAAGCACCAATTTTCCAGGTCGCTGACTACGGTATTGTTGGTGATCTGTTTGAGATTGTCCCTGAGCTGACAGAAAAACTAAAATAATTTTTCGTTTTTCGGTTGCCTGAAAAGCCTGTCTGCGCCGCAAGCGTATGGCAGGCTTTTTAGTATCAGGAGAGTGCGCTCCGATCAGACTCTGGCAGGCTGAGAGTTTTTTTCATGCACAGACAGAAAAACATCAACAACCGTGTGTATGACCTTCTGGCGCTCAGCTTCTTCATTTTCAATAACCATATTGAAGCGCTTTTTGTGTGTAATGCGCGTCTGACACATGGTGAAAAAAAGCTCGGCCGCAAAAACCGGATCTTCAACCTGTAGCAGGCCCTGCCTCGCCTGGGCTGATAGCCACTCAGCAAGTGTTTCAATGGCAATTTTGGGTCCGTTTTTCCAGAAAACATCTGTCAGTTTAGGAAAGTGAGGCGCTTCGGAGATAATAATCCGGTAAAGCATCAGGCTTTCTGGCAGCGTAGTCAGGTTAATAATTGCCTGTGCAATGGCGGTCAGCGTTTCACGAACAGGCTGGTTGCGTTTTATAGGCTCAAGGGCTGTAGGGAGCTTTTCGCGGCAGTTTTGCTCGACAAATGCTTCAAACAACTCAGCTTTGCAGGTGAAGTAATTATAGAGTGTCCCTTTGGAAACATTGGCCTCACGGGCAATGGCAGACATGCTGGCCCCTTCAAAGCCATGCTGAGCGAAAACAGCTCTGGCACCATCCAGAATTTGCTGGCGTTTGGCTTCAGACTCCCCTGTAAGAGAACAGGTGTCTGAAGGGGGAGAGCAGGGCAGGGCAGGCATTGTCTGTAATTATTTCCTTTATCCTGACGATTGACGTCATAGTGAAAAACGGTAGGTTACCATGCTGACCGAACCGATCGGTCAGAGCAAGAGAGAATTTTAGTTTAGGAGCAGACAGGTGGCAAAACGGTACAGATTAAAGGCGGCTACGATGCTGTTTCCGGTTTTGCTAAGTGGTTGTGCGGTTGGGCCTGACTTTAAAAAACCTGAAACATGGACACCAGCCCAGTGGCAGCATGCCAGCCTTGAGCAAACGTCCCGCGCGCTGAGTGTTCCGGTTAACCAGGCTCCTGATCCGCAGTGGTGGTCTGTATTTCATGACCCCGAGCTGGTTTCGCTTGAGCAGAGACTGGCTACACAGAATCTGGATATTCTTCAGGCAACGCAGCAGATGGCTGTCAGTCGAGGGCAGTTGCTTCTGGCCGGGGCTGAGCGTTTTCCTGATCTGGCAGCTACAGGTTCATACCGGCGACAACAGTACAGCAGCAAGCAGCTGGAGTCAGTTATTAAGCGTATTGGCAAAAATGCTCCTGAGGGGTCAGATGCTCTGCTGTCTTCTCAGGCTGCAAACGCGTCTATTCCATTGCTTAATCAGTGGCAGGATGGCCTTCAGGCGAGCTGGGAAGTTGATCTGTGGGGGCGCGTACGTCGTCAGTATGAGGCTGCGAAGTCTTATTTGCAGGCAACGGTTGAGCAGCGACGCGGCATCCTTATTGCACGTCAGGCTGAGCTGGCTCAGGATTATTTGTCTTTGCGCAGCACACAGGAACAGCTGCGTATTACCAGACGGAATAAAGAAGTCGCGGTTCAGATGCTCGATCTTAGCCGGAATCGTTATAATAGTGGTCTGGTTAGTGAACTTGATGTTGAGAGTGCCCGTTCGCAGGTTGAAGACACCAG
Source organism: Acetobacter sp. DmW_043 (assembly GCF_002153485.1). Classification (NCBI taxonomy): domain Bacteria; kingdom Pseudomonadati; phylum Pseudomonadota; class Alphaproteobacteria; order Acetobacterales; family Acetobacteraceae; genus Acetobacter; species Acetobacter sp. DmW_043. The sequence continues at coordinate 182,762 of NZ_JOMN01000008.1, forward strand.
CGCCCGTATTCCTCAATATGAGCAGCTCGCTGAGCAGCAGATTAATGCGATTAACCTGTTGATGGGAGCGCCCCCTGGCGCGCTGAATGCTGAACTGCAAACGCCATCCGTCATTCCGTCTTTGCCACCCGTTGTGCCTGTTGGTGTACCTTCAGAGGTGGTGCGCCGCCGTCCTGATATTCGTCAGGCTGAAGCTGAGCTGCACGCAGCAACAGCTGAAGTGGGGCAGGCTGAGGCTGACTTTTATCCCAAAGTCACCATTGATGCCGGGTTTGGTATGCAATCCTTCTCTTTCCGTGATCTTGGGATGTGGGGTGCACGTGCCTGGAACGTTGGCCCATCTATCAGTATTCCAATTTTTCAGGGCGGGCGTCTGGTTGGGCAGCTTAGGATGAAGAAAGCGTCTCAGAAGACGGCGGCTTTGCGTTATCGCAAGACGGTTCTGACGGCCTGGAGTGAAGTCGATAATGCACTGACAAAATATGAAGCAGAGCAAAAGCGTAATATGGCACTGAAAGCACAGGTTGCTGCTGACCAGCGCTCACTTAGCCTGTCACGTGACTTATATCGTCAGGGATTAAGAACTTTCCTGCCGGTGCTGGATGCAGAACGTCGCGTCTTATCTTCTCAGACGGCTTTGACGACCAGTAATGAAATGATGTCAGAGAATCTTGTGCGTTTATATAATGCGATTGGTGGTGGCTGGGAGGAAATCTATCCTGAGGCGAAGAACGGCTGAAATAAGCGCTGTTTTTCGATGAAAATTTCCTTATGAAATTTTCATGATTTTTTTAATTTTTATGATTGACGTTACGGTTTTGTGTCTGTAGAAGG